>DASXKG010000559.1:0-18520 GCA_036496965.1 Variovorax sp. | reverse complement strand
TTGGCAGGCCCCAAGTGCAGTACGGCCAACCATAGGCAAACATTCAGCACGGCCAGCGCGCGAAGAGCCCGCCACCACGACAGCACCCGGGGGTCCGCTTCGACGAGCCCTCTCGAAAATCTGTGACGAAATGATGACATTTGGCCGCGAGCGTAACCGGGAGTCGATCGTGATGGCAAGCCTCTTCGCTGTCGGCTGCGCCAACGCCTCGGTCGTGACGGCATCGCCCATCGACGCCAGGGACCACAATGCCACACCTCCATCAACAATCGCGATCGATGAACGACGACTTGGACGCACGAATCCGCTCGGGCAAGGCACTGAGCGAATCGATGGGCAATTTCCACGTGACCGGATGGGATCCCGAGCGAAAGGTCCTGAAGGCGGCATTCACGGTTCGGCCCGAGTACTGCCACACGAACGGCACGATCGCTCAGGGCGGATTCATCACGGCCTGGCTCGATGCGGCGATGGCGCATGCGGTGATTCACGATACCGGGCATGTGCAAACGGTCTTCAGCCTGGAGATCAAGGTCAGCTTCTACGAAAAGGTCGGTCCCGGCGAGGGTTGGGTCGAGGGACGAGTGATCAGGCGCGGCAAGCGGGTGAGCTTTCTCGAGGCTTCGCTCTACAACCCCGCCGGCAAACTGGCGGCTGAAGCCACATCGACCGGCATATTGGCCGATCTCTAGCGAGGAGGCGTTGGACAGCAATTCGAAACAGCGCCAACCGCAGCTGCGCATTCAGAAACTTCACGCCGCGCATTCCAGCGAGAACACGGGCACCTCGGCGTGCCGGCTGAGCCACAGGCCGCCGCCCATCTCCTGAAAGTGCTCCGACAGCCCGCGTCGGTACATCTCGGCGCGATGGCGAAAGATGCGCGGGTCGGTCAGGTCTTCGTCCACGATGTCGCGCTCGAAGTCCTCGCGCGTGACGGCCTCCACGTACAGGGCACCCTGGCTCAGCGTTCCCAGGTTGCGCAACGCTTGCTTGAGGCCGGCAACGCCGAGATAGGGGAGCACGCCCTGGCAGATGACGAAATCGAAGGGCTTGCCAGCCTGGTAATCGACCACCGAGCCGCGCTCCCATCCGTAGCGCCCGCACAGGTACTCGCTGAACTCCACGCCGTGATAGCCGGCCTGCGGAAAGTGGCGCGCCACAATGCCGCGCCACAGGCCGATGCCGCAGCCCACGTCCAGGACGCGCCGCACCGGCACCCGCAGGTATCGCAGGTAGGCGCAGACGAAGGCGCCCAGCCGTTCGACGTGCTGGGGGTCCACCACCCTCGTCTTCTTGTTGAAGTAGTAACGCCGGTAGTAGGCTTCATCGAAGGTGGCGGCTGCGGCTGATTCCATGGTTGATCGCGGTCAATCGACCAGCGCCAGCGCCCCGTAATCCCCCACCGTGTCGCCAAGCCCGGCCGGCACGAGCACCGCGCCGCGCGTCAGCGCGACCAGCTTGCCGTCGATCTGCGCCTGCAGTCGCGGCAGCAGGAAGTCGCGGTTGTTCCAGAACACGCTGCCGCCGAGGCTGATGCGCTGCAGGTCGAGCGTGGCGATCAGGTTGTAGAGCATGCGGCCCATGATGCGGCACAGCGCATCGGTGGTCGCCAGCGCTGGCGGCTCCCCGCGCGCGGCGGCGGCGAACAGGTCGGCCGCCGGTTCGCCGAAGCGCCGCGCGATGCCGTTGCCCGCCGCGAGCGCCTCCACGTCGCCGTGGTTGCCGCAGCCGCACAGCGCCTGGTTGTCGTCGTCCGACACGAAGCTGTGGCCGGCATGGCCGGCGTTGCCGTTCTTGCCGTGAAGCACGCGGCCATCGACGCACAGTCCCACGCCGACGCCGGTGCTCCAGGTGACGTAGGCACAGTGGTCGACGCCCTGCAGCGCGCCCCAGCGGCGTTCGGCCTCCAGCGCGGCGACCGCGTCGTTTTCCACGCGGACATGCGCGAAGCGCTGGCGCAGCGGCGCCTCGAGCAGCGCGGTCATCCATTGATTCGGCAATCCACGCGCAGGCCCCGCGATGCCGCCGCAGATGTTCGGCGTGGCCAGTTCGACCAGGCCGTCACGCAATTCGAAGGGGCCGGCCGAGGAAATGCCGACGCGGTCGACGCTGCTGCTGGGGACGCCCTGCTCTGCGCAGGCCTCCTCGATCAGCCGCAGGATCTGCACCGCGACGGCGTCGTTGTCGCCGGTCTTGGCGGTCGGTTCGCTGCGCCGTCCGACCAGCGGGGTGCTGCTGTCGGCGGACAGGCTCACGGCCACCTTGGTCCCGCCGATATCGACGCAGGCTCTCATCAGATCCACCGCGCAATCAGCGCCGCCATCATGCTGAGCAGCACCGTGCTCGCGATCGGGAGTTGCCACTCGCGGCCCAGGGCACGGAACTCGAAGTCGCCGGGCAGGCGCCCGAAGCCGAAGCGGCGCAGCCAACCCGTCAGGCCGCTCATCAGGAGCAGCGCCAGGATGACGACGATCAGCCAGCGAATCATCGAACCAGTTTAGACCCGAAGCAGCGCCAGCGCCTGCTGATGAAGGTCGCGCGTCGCCGCCGCGAGCACGCGGCCGTCCGAATGGATGCCCAGCGGCTGGCCCTCCCAGTCGGTGATGACGCCGCCCGCGGCCTCGATCAGGCCGGTCGGGCCGAGGTAGTCGTAGGGTTGCAGCCCGGTCTCGACCACCAGGTCGATGGTGCCGCCGGCCAGCTGCGCATAGCCATAGCAATCGCCGCCGAAGCGGCGCATCGCGCAGCGCCGGCTCAGCCGCTCGAAGGCCTGCCAGCCGGCGGCATCGAAGATGTCGGGCGAGGTGGTGACGATGCGGGCCCGGGCGACCTCGCTGCAGGCGCTGGCATGCACCGGCTGGCCGTTGCGCTCGGCCCCGAGGCCGGCCTGGCCGATCCAGCGCTCGCCGAGCACAGGCATGTCGACCATGCCGAGTTCGACGCGGCCGCCTCGCACCAGCGCGATCAAGGTGCCCCACAGCGGCGAGCCGGTGATGAAGCTGCGCGTGCCGTCGATCGGATCGAGCACCCAGATGCGCTCCGCGTCCAGCCGTTCGCGGCCGTGCTCCTCGCCGAAGATGCCGTCGGCCGGACGATCGGCGCCGAGGATCTCGCGCATGGCGGCCTCGGCGGCGCGGTCGGCCTGGGTCACCGGGCTTTCGTCGGCCTTGGCGATGACCTCGAGCGGGGTGCGGAACAGGCGCAGCGAATGCGCAGCGGCGGCATCGGCCAGGGCGCGGGCGACCCGCAGGTCGTCGGCGGGCGGGAAGGTGGAGCTCATGGGCACCGATTAGAAGCGATCACAAGGCGTGGCTGCGGTCGCCTTCGGCAAAGCCGGTGGCCTCCCAGCCGGAGCCCGCTGACGCGAAGCCGATCACCTTGAACAGTTCGCCCATCTCGTGCTCGTGGATGAGCCGCGCCGCCATCGTGCGTTCGGCCAGCGCCGCCTCGCCCATCATCGGCAGGATGCCGGCGTTGAGCAGGAACCGCGCCTGGCTGCAATAGCCGAGCACCTCGAGGCCCGCCGCCTGGCCCGCCAGCGCGATGCCGCTGAAGTTGACGTGCGCCGTGATGTCCTTCGCGCCCACATCGGACAACGGGTCGTCGTCCGCCCGATGGCCGCGATGGCACATCACGGTGCCCATGTGGCGCTGCGGATGGTAGTACTCGGCCTCGGGAAAGCCGTAGTCGATGAAGAAGGCCGCGCCCTGCTGCAAGCGGTCGGCCAGCGTGGCGATGAAGGCCTCGGCCTGCGGGTGGATCTCGGTCAGGTAGTCGTGCGGACCCGGCACCTCGATCGGCGGACGCAGCGCGGTCGGACGATCCGCCCAGGCATAGCCGCCCTCTTCGCGCCGCACCACGCCGCGCTCGTGCCATTGCCCCGCGCGGCGCAGCAGCAGCTGCACCGGCATCGCATCGAGCACTTCGTTGCCGACGACCACGCCGCGCAGCGCCGGCGGCAGCTCGTCCAGCCATTCGACCTTGTGCGCATGCCGCGCCAGCCCCTGCTGCTGGCGCGCTCGCAGCGCGCCGGACAGGTCGACGATGCGATAGCGCTCCACCCCCGCGCCCATGGCATCCAGCGCGTCGAGCAGCTGCGCGGCCAGCGCGCCGGTGCCGGCGCCGAATTCCCAGACCTCGTGGGTCGCGGTCTGGCGCAATGCCTCGGCCACCTGCACCGCCAGCGTGCGACCGAACAGCGGCGTCATCTCGGGTGCGGTCACGAAGTCGCTGCCGGAGGCGGGCATGCGGCCGAACTTGCGGCTGTCGTTGGCGTAATAGCCCAGGCCCGGGGCGTACAAGGCCAGCGCCATGAAGCGGTCGAAGGGCAGCCAGCCGCCGGCCTGCTGCAGCGCGGCATCGATAATCTCGGTCAACGGGGTGGCGCGTGCGGCGCCCGGCTCCAGGTTCATGACGGGAAATTTATCAGGATGGCTGAATCGACTCCACGCCCGGGCGTGCTCGTGACCGGCGGCGGCCAGCGGCTGGGCGCTGCGGTCTGCACGGCCTTCGCGCGCGCCGGCTGGGCCGTGTGGTGCCAGTACCGCGCCTCGCGCGACGAGGCGCAGGCGCTTTGCGCACGCCTGCAGGGCGAAGGCCACCAGGCCACGGCGGTGGAAGCCGACATCGGCTCCGAGCCGGAGCGCATCGCGCTGGTCGACCAGCTTGCGGCACAAGGACCGCTGGCCTGCATCGTCAACAACGCGTCGGCCTTCGAGCCCGACAGCGCGCTCGACTTCGACACCGACGCGGCGCTGCGCCAGCTGGGCGTGAACCTGATCGCGCCGCTGTCCTTCTCGCGCCTGCTGGCGCGCAGCGCGGTGCCCGGCGACGGCATCGACCGCTCGGCCATCCACGTGCTGGACCAGAAGGTCTTCAACCTGAACCCGGACTATTTTTCCTACACCCTCTCGAAGCTGGCGCTGGAGCGCGCGGTAGCGCTGCAGGCGCAGTCGCTGGCGCCCATGCTGCGCGTGTGCGGCGTGGCCCCCGGGATCCTGTTTCGCAGCGGGCCGCAGACCGAGGCCAACTTCGCCCAGGCTTCGCGCGCCAATCCGCTGCGCCGGCCCATCGATCCGGGCGACGTCGCCCGCGCCTGCTTGTTCCTCGCCAGCACGCCCAGCGTGACCGGCACCACCCTGTGCGTGGACAACGGCCAGCACCTGGTGCCGCTCGAGCGCGACATCATGTTCGTGGTCGACGAATTGCTGAAAGCCCCCAAGCCATGACCTTTGCCGCCCTCGACCCCCTGCTGCTGTCCTGCCGTCGCGTCTTCCTGCGCGACTACGAGGTGTGGATCAACATCGGCGTGCACGAATTCGAGAAGCGCGCCGAGCAGCGCGTGATCATCAACGTCGACCTCTACGTGCCCCTGGATGTCTCCACGCCGAGGGCGGACGAACTCGACGAAGTGGTGGACTACGATTTCATCCGCCGCACCGTCGCCACCCGGCTGAGCAAGGGCCACATCCACTTGCAGGAAACGCTGTGCGACGACATCCTGACGCAGGTGCTGAGCCACCCGAAGGTTCAGGCCGCGCGGGTGTCCACCGCCAAACCCGATGTGTATCCCGATTGCGAGGCCGTCGGGGTCGAAGTCTTCAGGAGCAAGTGATGAGCGCCGTATCGATTGACGAACCGGCTTCCGCCGGCAACCTGAAGATCGAGCGCGAGAGCCACAAGCTCGAAAAGCGCCTGTGCCGCGAGGTCGGCCGTGCCATCAGCGACTACCGCATGATCGAAGAAGGCGACAAGGTCATGGTTTGCGTCTCGGGCGGCAAGGACAGCTACGCGCTGCTCGACATCCTGCAGAAGCTGCGCGCCCGGGCGCCGATCCACTTCGACCTGGTGGCGGTCAACCTCGACCAGAAGCAGCCGGGCTTTCCCGAGGAGGTGCTGCCGGGCTACCTGAGCGCACTCGGCGTGCCCTTCCACATCGAGGAGCAGGACACCTATTCGATCGTCAAGCGCGTGATTCCCGAGGGCAAGACCACCTGCGGCCTGTGCAGCCGGCTGCGCCGCGGCATCCTGTACCGGGTCGCGGACGAGCTCGGCGCCACCAAGGTGGCGCTGGGCCATCACCGCGACGACATGCTGCAGACCTTCTTCCTCAACATGTTCTTCGCGGCCAAGCTCAAGTCGATGCCGCCCAAGCTGGTGAGCGACGATGGCCGGCACGTGGTGATCCGGCCGCTGGCCTACGTGGGAGAAAAGGACCTCGTGCGCTGGGCGCAGCAGCGCGCATTCCCGATCATTCCCTGCACTCTGTGCGGCAGCCAGGAGAATCTGCAGCGCAAGCAGGTCGGCGAGATGCTGCGCGAGTGGGAGAAGAAGCACCCCGGGCGCATCGAGAACATGTTCAACGCGCTGCAGAACGTGGTGCCCTCCCACCTGCTGGACGGAACGCTGCACGACTTCAAGGGTCTGAAGGCGACAGGCGTGGCCGATGCCGATGGCGACATGGCCTTCGACCCGCCCGATTTCCAGTCGCCGTCCGCGCTGCGCATCGTCCAGCTCTGACCCGTTGGCGCGATGCCCGGGTGACGACCGAAATCGCGCCCTGGCCCGACCCCTGGTGGGGCGCCGGTGGTCCTTGGTGAGGTCCCGGCAGCGTCATCCGGGATTCCCCCTAGAATTCCAGCGATGGAGCCGACCCGAGTCATCGCCGTGCGCCATGGCGAAACTGCCTGGAACGTGGACACCCGCATCCAGGGCCAGCTCGACATCGAACTCAACGACACCGGCCTGTGGCAGGCCGACCAGGTCGCCCGGGCGCTCGTCGGCGAGCCGATTTCGGCGATCTACGCCAGCGACCTGGCGCGCGCCTGGCAAACGGCCCAGGCGATCGCGCTGCCGCTCGGCATCCCGGTGATCGCCGAAACCGGGCTGCGCGAGCGCGCCTTCGGTCACTTCGAGGGCCGCACCTTCGCCGATATCGACGCCAGCCTGCCCGACCAGGCCAGGTTGTGGCGCAGCCGCGATCCCGACTTCGCGCCGGAGGGTGGCGGCGAATCGCTGATCTCCTTTCGCGAGCGGGTCACCGGCACCGCCAGCCGGCTGGCGGCCCTTCATCCGGGCGAACTGGTGGTCCTGGTCGCCCATGGCGGTGTCATGGACGTGCTGTACCGTGCTGCAACGCGGCAAGAACTGCAGGCGCCCCGGACCTGGGCGCTGGGCAATGCGGCCATCAACCGCCTGCTGTGGACGCCCGAGGGCTTCACGCTGGTAGGCTGGGCCGATGTCGGGCACCTCGACGACGACGCGATGGCCGAAGTCGGCAGGCCGAGCGAATCGGCGCCAGAGCGCGCGGCCAAGGGTTGAAAATAGAACTTTTCTATCGGTTTCTCAGCTCAAACTGATTCAGTCGGTCAGCTTTTTGTATTCATTTGTTAAAATCTGGATCACAATTCCCTGACGACTGGCCGGTTGTCAAGGCCGCAATCGCAACCAAGTGCGACCGTCGCAGCGATAAATCCGAGGGGGTATGCCTTTTGATACAACTTTCGGCAAGTGGCAACACAAAGGCACAAAGGGCACCATGGAGCCCAGGCCCAAATTGACTGCTTTGTTATTACGTTCGAGTTGGGCACAGTTGTTGCGCTGAGTTCTGCGTCGAGGTGAAGGAGAGGGCTGCAAGTGAGCACATTCGTTCCCGTACATCTTCGCGTGGCTGCACGCGCAGCGGCGAATCCGAACGCGGTCGCCGTGTCCTGTGACGGCGAAAACATCACTTACGCGCAACTCGACGCCCGCGCCAATCAGCTCGCGCGCCGCCTGCAGGCCGCCGGGGCCGGACCCGGCCAGCTGATCGCCATCGGCATGGAGCGCTCGATCGAGATGGTGGTGGGCTTGCTCGCCATCCTCAAATCCGGGGCCGGCTACCTGCCGATCGATCTCGAATACCCGAAGGAAAGGCTCGAATTCACCCTCGACGATGCCCAGCCGGTGGCGCTGCTGACGGATTCCACTAGTGCGCCCAAGCTGCCCCCGACGACCCTGCCGGTGCTGCTGGCGGATGCCGAAAGCCTGCTCCGGGAAGACGCATCGGACATCGGCAGCGCCGACCCCGACGCGGTGGCCTACGTCATCTACACCTCGGGCTCGACCGGCCGCCCCAAGGGATGCCTGGTCACGCATGCCAACGTGGCCCGCCTTTTCGACGCCACCGAAGCCTGGTACGGCTTCGGCGCGGACGACGTCTGGACCTTCTTCCATTCGCACGCCTTCGATTTCTCGGTCTGGGAGATCTGGGGCGCGCTGATCTACGGCGGCCGGGTGGTGGTGGTGCCCTACACGCAGACGCGCTCGCCGGCTGATTTCCTCGACCTGCTGGTGCGCGAAAAAATCACGGTGCTCAACCAGACGCCGTCCGCCTTCCGCTCGCTGATCGACGCCGACTGCCGCGCCGCCCTCGCGCCGGAGGCGCTCAGGCTGCGCTACGTCATCTTCGGCGGCGAGGCGCTGTCCTTCGAAAGCCTGCGCCCCTGGTTCGAACGCCATGGCGACGCACGCCCGCAGCTGGTCAACATGTACGGCATCACCGAGACGACGGTCCACGTGACCTACCGCCCGATCGCCTGGCAAGACCTGGAAACGCGGCGCGGCAGCATGATCGGCATCCCGATCCCGGACCTGCGCATCGACCTGCTCGACGCCTCGCTGCGGCCGGTGGCCGACGGCGAGACCGGCGAAATCGTGGTCAGCGGCGCCGGCGTCAGCAATGGCTACCTGCGCCGGCCGGAACTCACGGCCGAGCGCTTCATCGACTGGACCGATCCGCAAAGCGGCGGGGTGCTGCGCGCCTACCGCTCGGGCGACCTCGGCCGGCGCAGCCCGGAAGGCGACATCGAATGCCTCGGCCGCATGGACCACCAGGTGAAGATCCGCGGCTTTCGCATCGAGACGGACGAGATCGAGACCCTGCTGCTGCGCCATCCCGGCCTGCGCGAATGCGCGGTGCTGGCGCGCACCGACCAGGACGATGGCGAGGCCCGGCTGGTGGCCTACTGGGTGCCGAAAGCCGGCCCGGTCGCGGTCTCCGAGCTGCGCGCCCACCTGGCCCGGGACCTGCCCCAGTTCATGCTGCCCGCGGCCTTTGTCGAGATGGCGGCACTGCCGATCACCGAGAACGGCAAGCTCGATCGCCGCGCGCTGCCGGCGCCGCCGCGCCAGCGCCCGGAGCTGGCGACGGTGTTCCGCGAACCGGCCACGCCACTGGAGGCACGCGTGTGCCAGGTGTTTGCCGAGGTGCTCGACATCGACCGCGCCGGCGCGCTCGACAACTTCTTCGAACTCGGAGGCACTTCGCTGGCGGTGCTGCGCGCGCTGCGCCAGCTCGACGGCGCCGGCACCCGCCGCCTGAGCGCGACCGACTTCTTCCATGACGCGACGCCGCGCGCCCTGGCGCAGGCGCTGGGCCAGCCGCAGCCGGACCGTGGCGCCGCCGCCGAGACCCCCGAAGCCGCGGCGCAGGACGCGACGGCCGGCGCCGGCCCGGAACCGGTCGCGATCATCGCCATGGCCGGGCGCTTTCCCGGCGCGGCGGACGTCGAGCAGTTCTGGGACAACCTGCGCGCCGGCCGCGACAGCATCAGCTTCTTCGACGATGCAGCGCTCGACCCCTCGGTCAGCCCCGAGTTGCGCGCCGACCCGGCCTACGTGCGCGCGCGCGGCGTGGTCGATGGCGTGGAGATGTTCGATGCAGCCCACTTCGGCATCGGCCCGAAGGAGGCCGAGGTGATGGACCCGCAGCAGCGGCTGTTCCTGGAGCTGTGCTGGGAATGCCTGGAACGCGGCGGCTACGCGCCCGACAGCACCCCCGGTCCGGTCGGCGTGTTTGCCGGGATGTACGGCAACAGTTATTTCCAGCATCACCTGCTCGGCCATCCCAAGCTGTTCGAGCAGCTCGGCGAACTGCCGATCAGCCTGGCCAACGACAAGGATTTCATCGCCACGCGGGTGGCGCATCGGCTGAACCTCACCGGGCCGGCGATCAACGTCCAGACGGCCTGCTCGACCTCGCTGGTGGCCATCGCCCAGGCCTTTGCCGCGCTGCGCAACGGCGACTGCGACATGGCACTGGCCGGCGCCGCCTCGGTGACCTGCCCGCCGAACAGCGGCTATCTCTACCAGGAAGGCTCGATGCTCTCGCCCGATGGGCGCACGCGCAGCTTCGACGCCCAGGCCCGCGGCACGGTGTTCAGCGACGGCGCCGCGGTGGTGCTGCTGAAGCGGCTGTCGGCGGCGCTGGCCGATGGCGATCCGATCCATGCGGTGCTGCGCGGCGCCGCCATCAACAACGACGGCGGCGTGAAGGCCAGCTTCACCGCGCCGAGCGTGGACGGCCAGGCCCGCGTCGTGACGGCGGCGCTGGCATCGGCGCGCGTGGACGCGCGCAGCATCTCCTATGTCGAGACGCACGGCACCGCCACGCCGATGGGCGACCCGATCGAGATCGCGGCGCTGGCCAAGGCCTACGGCGCGCAGACGCAGGACACCGGCTTCTGCGGCGTCGGCTCGGTCAAGAGCAACATCGGCCATCTGGTCGCCGCCTCCGGCGCCACCGGGCTGATCAAGACCACCCTGGCATTGCGCGAGCAGGTGATCCCGCCCTCGCTGCATTTCCAGGCGCCGAATCCGGCCATCGACTTCGCTGCCACGCCGTTTCGGGTCGTCGACCGGCTGCAATCCTGGCCGCGCGGCACGACACCGCGCCGCGCCGGGGTGAGCTCGTTCGGCGTCGGCGGCACCAATGCCCACGTGATCGTGGAGGAAGCGCCGGCGGTCCGGCCCTCGGACAGCGCCGCCGGCCCGCAATTGCTGCAGCTCTCCGCGCGCACGCCGACGGCGCTGGCCGCCGCCCTGGCACGGCTGGCCGACCATCTCGAAGCCCGCCCCGAAGTGGCGCTGGCCGATGTCGCCCACACATTGCGCGTCGGCCGCAAGGCTTTCGCGCAACGCAGCGCCGTGGTGGCCGAATCGATCGCCCAGGCGGTGCAGGCGCTGCGCGGCGACAACGGCGCGAGCCGGGTCACGGGCGAGATCTCGGCCTGGGCGCCGCAACCGGTCTTCATGTTCCCGGGACAGGGTGCGCAATACGCCGGCATGGGCCGGGCGCTCTACGCCCGGGAGCCTGCGTTCCGCGAGGCCTTCGATGCCTGCCTGCAGGCCTTCGAGGGCACGCTGGCCTTCGACCTGCGCGAGCGCATGTTCTCGGACGACGAGGCGGCGCTCAAGCCGACATCGGTCACCCAGCCGGCGACTTTCGCACTCGAGTACGCGCTGGCGCGCCAGCTGCGGTCGCTGGGCATCCAGCCGGCGGCGCTGATCGGCCACAGCGTGGGCGAATTCGCCGCCGCCGTGCTGGCCGGGGTGATGAGCCTGCCTGATGCGGCCCGGCTGGTGGCGCGCCGCGGCGCCCTGATGCAGGCTATGCCCGAAGGCGACATGCTGACCGTGCGCATGCCGGCCGCCGACCTGGCCAGGCAATTGCCCGAAGGCCTCTCGCTGGCCGCGGAGAACGGCCCGGGCGCCTGCGTCGCGGCCGGTCCGGCCGGGTTGGTCGAGCAACTGCGCCAGCAGCTCGAAGCCGCCGGCGTGGCGGCCAAGCTGCTGCAGACCTCGCATGCCTTCCACTCCGTGATGATGGAAGGCGCGGTGGCGCCCTTCGAGGCGCTGGTGCGCGAGGTGCCGCTCGCGGCACCGCGGCTGCCCATCTATTCCACGCTGAGCGGCGCGCTGCTGAGCGACGCCCAGGCCATCGACCCCGGCTACTGGGCGCGCCACCTGCGCGAGACCGTGCGCTTTTCGCCCGCTGCGCTGGCCGCGCTCGAGCAGACCGAGCATGCGCTGTTCATCGAGCTCGGGCCGCGCAACAGCCTGTCGACGCTGGTGCGCCAGCATGCCACCCGGCAGCGCCCGGTGAGCGCCGTGCCCGTGCTGGCGGACAGCCCGGCGCAGGAATGCGCGAGCTGGCGCCTGGCGGCCGGCCGCCTCTGGACGCTGGGGCTGGAACCCGATCTCGCCTTGCTCGATCCGCGCCAGCGCAAGCTGCGGCTGCAACTGCCGACCTATCCCTTCGAGCGCAAGCGCTTCTGGGTCGACATCGCGCCGGCGGCCGCTGCAACTGCGAGCGCACCGATTTCCGCCATTCCCGCCTTGCCACCCTCCACACCGATTCCGGAGTTGACAATGACTGTCGCCCCTGCTGCCGTCCAGGCCGTCCCCCCCGCTGCCGCGACCGGCACCGCCCAGCCTGCACGGCGCGCCTCCCTGGCCGCCCGCGTGCGCGAACTCTTCGAGGAGCTCTCGGGCATCGCTATGGCCGATGTCGAGGGCGCATCGCCCTTCGTCGAGATCGGGCTCGACTCCCTGACCCTGACCCAGGCGGCGATCCAGGTGAAGCGGCATTTCAAGGTCAACCTGACCTTCAGGCAATTGATGGAGAGCTATCGCAGCTTCGATGCGCTGGCCGAGTACCTGGATTCGACGCTGCCGCCCGATCCGGTGGCGCCGGTGGCCCCGGTGGCCCCGGTGGCAGCAGCCGTGGCACAACCGACGGTGGCGGCGGGCACCCCCGTCGCGCTGGCGCAACCCATGGCACTGCCCGCGCTGCCAGCCATGCCCGTCGCCTCGGCGGCCGGCAGTTCGCTGGTGCAGCAGGTGATCGCGCAGCAGATGCAACTCATGCAGCAGCAACTCGCATTGCTGTCGGCGGCGCCGCAGGCGCCGGTCAGCCCCGTGCTGCCGGCTCCGGCGGTGGAGCAACCCACGCCCATGGCCACCGCCGCGGCCACGGCGTCCACATCTCCAGCGACCGGGGTCACGGCCACGGCCACGGCCACGGCGCCGGCCGCGGAAGGCGAAGAGCCGGCGCCGCTCACGAAGTACGACGTCAAGAAGGCCTTCGGCGCCATCGCCCGCATCCATACGCAAAGCAAGGAGCCGACCGAGCGGCAGAAGGCCCGGCTGGCGGCCTTCATGCGGCGCTACGTCGAGCGCACCGCTGCCAGCAAGGCCTTCACCGACAGGCACCGCCCGCAGATGGCCGACCCGCGCGTGGTCAACGGCTTCCGCCCGGCGACCAAGGAGATCACCTACCAGATCGTGGTCGAGCGCTCCAAGGGCTCGCGGGTCTGGGACCTGGACGGCAACGAGTACGTGGACGTGCTCAACGGCTTCGGCATGAACCTGTTCGGCTGGCAGCCGGACTTCATCAACGACGCGGTGCGGCTGCAGCTGGACCGCGGCTACGAGATCGGCCCGCAGCATCCGCTGGCCGCCGAAGTGACGGAACTGGTCTGCGAGCTCACCGGCTTCGACCGCGCCGGCCTGTGCAACACCGGCTCCGAAGCCGTGATGGCCGCGATGCGCATCGCGCGCACGGTCACCGGCCGCAGCACCGTCGTGATGTTCACCGGCTCCTACCACGGCACCTTCGACGAGGTGCTGGTGCGTGCCGGACGCAACGCCAAGGGCATGTCGGCGGCGCCGGGCGTGCTGCAGGGCATGTTCGGCGAGATCCGCGTGCTGGACTACGGCACGCCCGAATCGCTCGACTACATCCGCGCCCACGCCGACGAGCTGGCCGCGGTGCTGGTCGAGCCGGTGCAGAGCCGCCGGCCCGACTTCCAGCCGCGCGAATTCCTGCGCGAGCTGCGCGCCATCACCGAAAAGTCCGACACCTGCCTGATCTTCGACGAGGTCATCACGGGCTTTCGCTGCGACCTGGGCGGCGCCCAGGCCGTGTTCGGCGTGCGCGCCGACCTGGCCAGTTATGGCAAGGTGATCGGCGGCGGCTTCCCGGTCGGCGTGGTCGCCGGCAAGCGCGCCTACATGGACGCACTGGACGGCGGGGCCTGGCAATACGGCGACGATTCGATGCCGACGGTGGGCGTGACCTACTTCGCCGGCACCTTCGTGCGGCATCCGCTGGCGCTGTCCGCCGCCAAGGCCGCGCTGGAACACCTCAAGCGCGACAACGGGGCGCTGCAGCCGACGCTGAACCTGCACACGGCGGCCATGGCCGACGAGCTCTCGGCCTTCTGCCGCGAGGTCGGCGCACCGGTGGAGATCCGCTACTTCGCATCGCTGTGGCGGGTGACCTGGCTGGAAGACCATCCGCTGCAGGACCTGCTGTTCCCGATGATGCGCAGCCGCGGCGTGCACATCCTGGACAACTTCCCCTGCTTCATGACCACCGCGCACTCACAGCAGGACATCGCCACCATCAAGTCGGCCTTCAAGGAATCGATCGCCGAGATGCAGGAAGCCGAGCTGCTGCCGCGCCGCGCCGTGGCCCGCCCCAGCTTCGACCCCTCCAACCCGCCGGCGCCGAACGCCAGGTTGGGCCGCGACAAGGACGGCCAGCCCGCCTGGTTCGTGCCGGACCCGAGCGCCCAAGGCAAGTACACGAAGTTCCAAGCATGACCGAAGCTGTCCTCCCCCCTCCCGCCGTGGCCGAAGACGACTTCGATCCCTTCGCCTCCGGTCCGATCGAGCGCATCGTTGCGACCACGGAGGCGCAGCGCGAGGTCTGGCTCGGCGACCAGCTGAGCCCGCAAGCCTCGCTGGCCTACAACGAGACCTTGCGCCTGCGCCTGTCGGGCCGGCTCGACACGTCTGCGCTGGCGGCCGCGCTGGACAGCCTGGTCGCGCGCCACGAGTCCTTGCGCTCCACCATCTCGCCGGACGGCACGCAGCTGCTGATCGGCGGCGCCGCGCCGGTCGATCTCGCCAGGCACGACCTGCGCCAGCTCGATCCGGCCGCCCAGCACAAGCGCCTGGCCGACGACGGCGTGGCCACCGTGCTGGCGCCTTTCGCACTGGAGAAGGGGCCGCTGTTCCGGGCCGCGCTCTACCAGCTGTCGGCCAGCGAGCATCTGCTGTCGATGTCGGCGCACCACGCGGTGTGCGATGGCTGGTCGTGGGGCGTGGTCGCGCGCGAACTGGGCCAGCTCTACAGCGAGCAGATCGGCGCCGGCCCGGCGCTCGAAGCCGCGCCGCAATACTCCGACTACGCCGCCTGGGAGGCCGCGGAGGCGGCCGGTCCGGACATGCAGGCGCACACGGACTACTGGCTGGCGCGCTTCGCCGGCGGCAGCCTGCCGGTGCTGGAGCTGCCGCTCGATCGGCCGCGTCCCGCCGTGCGCACCTTCCATTCACGCCGTGTCGACCACCTGCTGCCCCAGGCACTGATCGAGGGCCTGCGCAAGGTCGGCGCCAGTTCCGGCAGCAGCCTGTTCGCCACCCTCTTCGGCGGCTTCGCGGCCACGCTGAACCGCCTCACCGGCCAGGACGACCTGGTGATCGGCATCGCCGCTGCCGGCCAGATGCCGAGCGACATGCCGGGCTTGGTGGGCCATTGCGTGAATACCCTGCCGATCCGCGTCGCGGTCGATGCCCAGGGCAGCTTCGAGACCCTCGCGCGCCATTCCGGCAGCGCGCTGCTGGATGCCTTCGAGCACCAGACGCTCACCTACGGCGCGCTGCTGCGCAAGCTGCCGGTGCCGCGCGATCCGAGCCGCCTGCCGCTGGTCAACGTGCTGTTCAACCTGGACAGCGGCACGCCGGGCGCCCACAGCTTCGCCGACCTGGAGGTCGCGCAGAGCACGGTCGGCCGCCGCTACGAGAACTTCGAGCTGTTCCTGAACATCACGCCGGTGGCCGCCGGCCTGCAGATGGAACTGCAATACAACGCCGACCTGTTCGACGAGGCCAGCGTGGCCCGCTGGCTCGGCATGTACGAAAGCCTGCTGCGCGCGGCGCTGCGTGACCCGGCCCAGCAGGTCGGCCGCCTCCCGGTGCTGTCGGACGCCGAGGCGAAGGCGCTGGACGCCCTGCAACCTGCGCCGGTGCCGCTCATGGGCGAGCCGCTGATGCATGCCGGCTTCGTCGAACGCGCCGCCAGCGAGCCCGAGCGCGCCGCACTGCGCGACGGCAGCCGGCGCCTGAGCTACGGCGAGCTGGACCAGAGCTCCAACCGCCTGGCGCATGAATTGCGCGCGCGCGGCATGGGCCGCGGCCAACGGGTGGGCCTGTGCCTGGAGCGCGGCGCCGACATGCTGGTGGCGCTGCTGGCGGTGCTGAAGAGCGGCGCTGCCTATGTGCCGCTCGACCCGGCCTTTCCGCAGGCGCGGCTGGACTACTACGCCGAGGATGCGGCGCTGGGCTTGCTGCTGACCCACTCGAACATCGCCAGCGCGCCGGTCCATTGGAGCGCCGACGCCGCCGCGCGGGTCTTCGCGCTCGACCAGGACACCGGCTGGCTGCAGCAGCCCGCGGCGCCGCTGGCCGGCAGCGCGCTCGATGCGCGGGCCGACGACCCGGCGTATGTCATCTACACCTCCGGCTCGACCGGCAAGCCCAAGGGCGTGTGCGTGCCGCACGGCGCGGTGGCCAACTTCCTGCAGAGCATGCGCGACGAACCCGGCATCGGGCCCGACGACCGGCTGGCGGCGGTGACCACCCTGTCCTTCGACATCGCGGTGCTCGAACTGCTGCTGCCGCTCGGCGCCGGAGCCGAGGTCATCCTGGTGCCGCGCGAGACCACGATGGACGGCAACGCGCTGCGCGCCCTGATCGAGGACACCGGCGCCACCATGATGCAGGCCACGCCGGGCGGTTGGCGCCTGCTGCTGGATTCGCAATGGCGCGGCAATGCCCGTTTCAAGGCGCTGGTCGGCGGCGAGGGCCTGCCGCCCGACCTGGCCCAGCAATTGCTCGGCTGCTGCGGCGAGCTGTGGAACATGTACGGGCCGACCGAGACCACCATCTGGTCCACGCTCTGGCGCGTCGACCCGGTGCGCGTCGCGCAGCGCGGCGTGTCGATCGGCCGGCCGATCGCCAACACCACCGTCTGGGTGCTCGACGGGGCCGGCGAGCGCTGCCCGGTCGGCGTGCCGGGCGAGATCGTGATCGGCGGCAGCGGCGTGACCCTGGGCTACCTCGAACGGCCCGAACTCACGGCCGAACGCTTCATCGCCGATCCCTGGGGGCCGGCGGGCGCCCGGCTCTACCGCACCGGCGACCGCGGCCGCTGGCGCAACGACGGCCTGCTCGAGCACATGGGCCGCTCCGACTTCCAGGTCAAGGTACGCGGCTATCGCATCGAGCTCGGCGAGATCGAGGCCAGCTGCAACGACGCGCCCGGCGTGCGCGAAAGCGTGGTCATCACGCGCGAAGACCAGCCGGGCGACGTGCGCCTGGTGGCCTACGTGGTGCCGGCCGCCGGCGCCACGATCGAGCTGGCCGAACTCGACCGCCGCCTGCGCGCGCGCCTGCCGCAGTACATGCTGCCGCAGCACGTGGTGACGCTGGAAGCCATTCCGCTGCTGCCCAACGGCAAGGTGGACCGCAAGTCGCTGCCCAAGCCGGTGGCCACGCTGCAATCCGCCAGCGAACGCCTGGCGCCGCGCAACGACCACGAGCAGGTCGTGCTGAGCACGATGGAGCGCGTGCTCAACCTGCCCGGCCTGGGCATCCGAGACGACTTCTTCGCGCTCGGCGGCCATTCGCTGCTGGCGGCGCGGCTGGCCACGCTGCTGAGCCGCGCCTTCGAGGTCACGGTGCCGCTGCGCCTGCTGTTCGAGGCACCCACCCCCGAGAAGCTGAGCGCCGCCATCGAGGCCCTGAAGGCCAGCGGTGCCACCCAGGCCGAGGCCATCCCGCGCCAGGCCGAACGCCGCAGCGCGCCGCTGACACCGATGCAGGAGCGCATCCGCTTCCTCGAGGAACTGCACCCGGGCCGCTCGACCTACAACGCACCATCGGCCCACCGGCTCGGCGGCCCGCTGGACGCGGAGACTTTCAAGGCCGCGTTGCGGCTGATCATCGAGCGGCAGCCGGCCATGCGCACCTCGATCGGCACCGATCCTGCCAGCGGCGAGCCGGCCGCGCTGATCGCCGAGCGCCTGGACTACCAGCTGCCGGTGGTCGACCTCGCCAGCCTGCCTGCGGGGGAGCGCGAAGCCGCCCTGACCGCCCGCATGCGCGAGCTGGCCGACATGCCGATCGACATCCATCGCGCGCCGCTCTTTCATGCAACCTTGTTCCGGATGGCCGACGACGACCATGCCTTCGTGTATGTGCCGCATCACCTGATCTGGGACGGCTGGTCCTTCGATATCCTGCAGGCCGAGCTGTCGGCCATCTATGGCGCGCTGGCCAAGGGCGAGACCCCGGCGCTGCCGGCGCTCGCCGTCACCCATGGCGACTACGCCGCGTGGTATCAGCGCTGGCTGGACACGCCTGCGGCCGAGACGCAGCTGCGCTTCTGGAAGGAGCGCTTCGCGAGCGCACCGACGCCGAAGGCGCCGCGCACCGACAAGCCGCGCCGCGCCGGCATGAGCGGCCAGGGCGGCTCCGACTGGATTCGCGTCGACGCCGAGCTGACCGAGCGCCTGCGCGAAGTCGGCCATCGCCATGACGTCACGCTCAACATGCTCACCCTCGGCGTCTACATCCTGATGATGAGCAGCATCGTCGAGAGCCGCTCGATCGTGATCGCGACGCCTGTGCGCGG
>DASXKG010000558.1:0-1711 GCA_036496965.1 Variovorax sp. | reverse complement strand
CTTCTCCTGCTGGCACCTTGGGCACCCGATGGGTGGACGCCGCGCAGGACGCGCCCGCGCCGCAGCCTCCGGCCAAAGCGCCGGGTGAGACCAGCTAGAGCGACGTCCGCGCCGACGACCTACACTTCTCCTAAGACAGTTGTGTCAGTCTTGCTGGCTACTTCGAGGGAGTACGGTCCGCCATGAAGACACCTGACGAGTTGACGATTTCCCGACGCGGCCTGCTCCAGGCCGGCGCCGCCAGCGCCGCGCTGCCGGCCATGGGCGCCGTGACCTCGACGGCTGCGCCTGCTTCGCGCGCAAGCGCCGGCCCGGGCCTGACCCAGGTCACGCTGAGCGTCAACGGCACCAGCCAGCGCCTGCTGCTGGACAACCGCACCACCCTGCTCGACGCCCTGCGCGAGCACCTGCACCTGACCGGCACCAAGAAGGGCTGCGACCACGGCCAGTGCGGCGCCTGCACCGTGATGCTCGACGGCCGGCGTATCAATTCCTGCCTGACATTGGCCGTGATGCATGAAGGCGCCAAGGTCACCACGATCGAAGGCCTCGGCACGCCGGGCGAGCTCCATCCCCTGCAGGCTGCGTTCGTCAAGCATGACGGCTTCCAGTGCGGCTACTGCACGCCGGGCCAGATCTGCTCGGCGGTCGGGATGCTGGACGAGATCGCCAGGGGCGTGCCGAGCCATGCCAGCGCCGACCTGGCGGCTGCCCCGCAATTCACGACGCTCGAGTTTCGCGAGCGAATGAGCGGCAACATCTGCCGCTGCGGCGCCTACAGCAACATCGTGGAAGCCATCAGCGAGGTGGCGGGGGTGAAGGCATGAAGGCATTCACCTACGAACGCGCGAGCTCGCCGGCGCAAGCGCTGGCTGCGGCGCGCACGCCCGGCGCCAGGTTCATTGCCGGCGGCACCAACCTGCTGGACCTGATGAAGCTGGAGATCGAGACTCCGGAGCACCTGATCGACGTCAACGGCCTGGGCTTCGACAAGGTCGAAGACACGTCCGATGGCGGCCTGCGCATCGGCGCGCTGGTGCGCAACACCGATCTCGCGGCCGACGAGCGCGTGCGGCGCGACTACGCCGTGCTGTCGCGCGCGCTGCTGGCGGGCGCTTCGGGCCAGCTGCGCAACCAGGCCAGCACCGCGGGCAACCTGCTGCAGCGCACGCGCTGCCCGTACTTCTACGACACCAACCAGGCATGCAACAAGCGCCAGCCGGGCAGCGGCTGCTCTGCGCGGGAAGGGGTCAGCCGGCAGCTGGCCGTGGTGGGCGCCAGCGATGCATGCATCGCCACGCATCCCAGCGACATGGCGGTCGCCATGCGCGCGCTGGACGCGACCGTGGAGACCCTGCGCCCGGGCGGGGCGCGCCGCGTCATCCCGATCGCGGATTTCCACCGGCTGCCGGGCGCCACACCGCAGATCGAGACCGCGCTGTTGCCGGGCGAACTGATCACTTCGGTCAAGTTGCCCGCGCCGCCGGGCGGCAAGCACTTCTACTACAAGGTCCGGGACCGCGCCTCCTATGCATTCGCCCTGGTCTCGGTGGCCCTGATCGTGCAGCGCGACGGCAGCGGACGCGTGGCCCTGGGCGGCGTGGCGCCGAAGCCATGGCGGCTCGACTCGGCCGACGCCCAGCTGCCCCGTGGCGCCAGCGCCGTGGGCGCCGCCCTGTTCGCCGATGCCAAGCCCACGGCGCGAAACGAG
>DASXKG010000557.1:0-3801 GCA_036496965.1 Variovorax sp. | reverse complement strand
GCCGTGCGCGCTGCGCACGCACGCGCCCTGGCAAGGACCTGAGCAAGCCATGGAACTGATCACCACGCCGAACCTCGACGCGCCGGACGATTTCTACGAGGCGTTGATCGAGGCCCACCAGGGCTTGTCCAGCGACGAGAGCCAGGCCTTCAACGCACGTCTGGTGCTGCTGCTGGCCAACCATATCGGTTCGACCGCGGTGCTGCGCGCCGCATTGGCGGCGGCGCAGGCCGCCTGAATCATCGAGAGAGCAAGCCATGACGAATCCAGACTCCGAGCGCCGCTACCAGAGCGGCTTCGGCAACGAATACGCCAGCGAGGCGGTGCCGGGCGCCTTGCCGCAGGGACGCAACAGTCCGCAGCGTGCGCCCTTCGACCTCTACCCCGAGCTGATCTCCGGCACCGCCTTCACCGCCCCGCGCCACGAGAACCGGCGCAGCTGGCTCTACCGGCGCCAGCCCTCGGTGGTCGCCGGCCGCTACCAGCCCTACCCGCAGCCGCACTGGACCACGGGAGCCAGCCGCGAGATCGCGCTGCCACCCGAGCCGATGCGCTGGGCGCCGATTCCGCTGGACGGTGCCGACGTCGACTTCGTCGATGGCATCCGTACGCTGGCAGCCAACGGCGATGCCGAGGCGCAGACCGGCCTGGCCGCGCACATCTACCTGGCCAGCCGTTCGATGCAGCGCCGCGCGCTGGTCAATGCCGATGGCGAGATGCTGATCGTGCCGCAGCAGGGCCGGCTGGTGATCACCACCGAGATGGGCGTGCTGGAGGTCAAGCCGGGCGAGATCGCGCTGGTGCCGCGCGGCGTGGCCTTCAAGGTCGAGCTGCCGGACGGCCCCTCGCGCGGCTACCTGTGCGAGAACTACGGCGCCCAGTTCCGCCTGCCCGAACTCGGCCCGATCGGATCCAACGGCCTGGCCAACGCGCGCGATTTCCAGGCCCCGGTGGCGGCCTTCGAGGACGCCACCGTCGCCTACGAGCTGGTCAAGAAGTCGAGTGGCCGCCTGTGGTCGGCGCCGACCCGCCACTCGCCCTTCAACGTGGTCGCCTGGCACGGCAACCTGGCGCCGGTGAAGTACGACACGGCGCACTTCATGACCATCGGCTCGATCAGCTTCGACCATCCGGATCCGTCGATCTTCACCGTGCTGACCTCGCCTTCGGACACGCCCGGCACCGCCAACTGCGACTTCGTTATCTTCCCGCCGCGCTGGCTGGTGATGGAAGACACCTTCCGCCCGCCCTGGTACCACCGCAACCTGATGAGCGAATTCATGGGCCTGGTCTACGGCGTGTACGACGCCAAGCCCGGCGGCTTCCGGCCGGGCGGGGCCAGCCTGCACAACAGCATGGTGCCGCACGGCCCCGACCAGGAGGCTTTCGAGAAGGCCAGCCATGCCACGCTGGCGCCGCACAAGCTCGACAACACGCTGGCCTTCATGTTCGAGAGCCGTTATCGCTTCATCCCCACCGAGTTCGCGCTGCAAAGCCCGGCGCTCGACCACGACTACGCCGACTGCTGGGCCGGCCTTCAGGACCAATTCAAGCCATGACCGCCATCGACTCCACCCATGACCCGAAGCTGCGCAGCTGGGTCGAATCGGCCAACGCGGCCGGCTGCGACTTTCCGATCCAGAACCTGCCCTTCGGCCGCTTTCGTCCGGCGGGCAGCGGCGCGGCATTTCGCATCGGCGTCGCGATCGGCGACCAGGTGCTCGACTTGAAGGCCGCCGGCCTGGTCGACGGCGAAGATATGAACCAGCTGCTGGCTTTGGACAGCGCCGGGCGCCAGGCCCTGCGCCGCGCCATCTCCGAAGGACTGCGCGAAGGCAGCGCCAAGCAGGCGGGCTGGGCACCCTGCCTGCACGCCCAGTCGGCGGTCGAGCTCGGCCTGCCCTGCCGCATCGGCGACTACACCGATTTCTACACCGGCATCCACCACGCGACCACGGTCGGCAAGCTGTTCCGGCCGGACCAGCCGCTGATGCCCAACTACAAGTGGGTGCCGATCGGCTACCACGGGCGCGCCTCCTCGATCGGCGTCAGCGGCCAGCAGTTCCGGCGCCCGCAGGGGCAGACCAAGGCGCCGGGCTCCGACCCCGCCGAAGCGCCCGCCTTCGGTCCCTCCAAGCGGCTCGACTACGAGCTGGAACTCGGCTTCATCGTCGGCCGCGGCAACGCGCTGGGCGAGCCGATCGCGATCGCCGATGCCGAGGCGCACCTGTTCGGCGTCACCCTGCTCAACGACTGGTCGGCACGCGACCTGCAGGCCTGGGAATACCAGCCGCTCGGCCCCTTCCTGGCGAAGAACTTCGCCAGCACGCTGTCGCCCTGGATCGTGACCATGGAGGCATTGGCGCCCTTTCGCGCCGCCTTCGAGCGGCCCGCCGGCGACCCGCAGCCCCTGCCCTACCTCGACTCGGCCGCCAATCGCGCAGCCGGCGCGCTCGACATCACGCTCGAGGTCTGGCTGCAGACCGCGAAGATGCGCGCCGAGGGCGCCCCCGCCGTGCTGCTCACGCGCGGCAACACCACGCAGGCGGCCTACTGGACCGCGGCCCAGCTGGTGGCGCACCACACCGTCAACGGCTGCAATCTGCAGCCGGGCGACCTGCTCGGCTCCGGCACGCTGTCGGGGCCGCAGCCCGAGGAAGCCGGCTCCCTGCTGGAACTCACGATGGGCGGCAAACAGCCGATCACGCTGCCCAACGGGGAGCGCCGCACCTTCCTGGAAGATGGCGACACGCTGAGCCTGCGCGGCTACTGCGAGCGCGCCGGCGCCGTGCGCATCGGCCTGGGCCAAGTCAGCGGAACGGTGCTTCCGGCGGCCTGACGGCGCCAAAGGCTATTGCGCCCTCCTGCCAAGCGGGCACCATTCGGCCGATCTTCCCAAGGCTGCCTCATGGAACAAGCGCTGCATCTTCTTGCCGATCGTCTGTCGCAGACGCTGCAATTCATCACGATGGTGCTGCTGGCCTTCGGCGTGCTGGCGGCGCTCTGGCACCTCGTGTCCGGCCTCTTCCTGGCGCGCCGGCCGGCGTCTGCAGTCACGCTGGAGGTTTGGCAGGGCCTCTCGCGCTGGCTGTTGCTGGGCCTGGAATTCATGTTGGCCGCGGACCTGATCGATACCGCCGTGTCGCCGAACTGGGACGACATCGGCAAGCTCGGTGCCATTGCCGCGATCCGCACGGTGCTGGGTTTCTTCCTGGGCCGGGACATCGAGATGGCGCGCCGCATCGCCGAGGCGCCTGCGGAGGCGCCAGAGGCCTGAACCGAGACCAGGCCGGCGCCGGGCCGCCCCAAGGCGGCCTGCGGCCCCCTCGGGGGGCAGCGACCCACACGCAGTGGGGGAGCGTGGGGGCTACATCAGGCCGGCCCCGCCGCCGCACGCGAGGCCTCGAGATGCGCCCGGGCGCGCTCGGCCAGCGCCATCTCGCCCGGCGTCGAGGGCGTGAAGGTTTCGACCGGCAGCGTGCGGCCGTGCGAATCGACCGAGACGAAGACCACCAGGCATTCGGTGGTCTTGTGCATCTCGCCGCCCTTCATGTCGCCGCTGCGCACCTCGACCGAGATGTTCATGCTGCTGCCGCCGGTGTAGGCCAGGTGCGCCTCGACCTCGACCAGGTCGCCGATCATGATCGGGCGGTGGAAGCGGATGCTGCCGATGAAGACGGTGACGCAGTAGCGCTTGGACCAGCTGGTGGCGCAGGCGTAGCCGGCCTCGTCGATCCACTTCATGACGGTGCCGCCATGCACCTTGCCGCCGAAATTGACGGTGCTGGGTTCGGCGAGGAA
>DASXKG010000556.1:0-4321 GCA_036496965.1 Variovorax sp. | reverse complement strand
TGCGGTCCTGTGCCCCCTGATTGATCAAGACCTGGCCCACCGCCATGTCGGAGGGCAGCAGGTAGCTCGCCACCGTCTCCCACTGCTGCGGCGACAGACTGGGCGAGAAAGCGTCGTAACTCGTGTTCTGCGCGATCGCGTGGCAAAAACCCTGTATGTTGGATGACATGGTGCTGAATCCCTGTGCTTCGTCCAGTATCAGCGAAACCCCAAATGTGCGGTGACAGATGTCACACAAACAACAGATCGGGTTACTTGCCGATGCAAAAGCGGGAAAAAATCACGCCCAAAAGGTCGTCGGAGCTGAACTCACCGGTAATTTCGTTGAGCGCATTCTGAGCCAGGCGCAGTTCTTCGGCCAGCAGATCCAGCGATCGGGCGCGCGCCGCCAGGTGTTCGACCGCGATCGCCACATGCTGCTCGACCCGCAGCAAGGCCTGCACATGCCGCGCCCGCGCCAGGTAGAGGCCCTCGGGAACCGCCTGCCAGCCGGCCACTTCGAGCAGGCGTTGGCGCAGCGCTTCGATGCCGGCGCCCGTGCGCGCCGACAGCGCCACCCCGGTGTCGGGCGGCGCCGAACCCGGCGCATCGCATTTGCTCCAGACGTCGATCACCGGCACGCTGGCTGGCAGCCGGCTGCCGAGCAGGCGGCTGATCTCGGCATCCGATTGCACATAGTCCGCAGATGCGGTGCGCGTCAGGTCGTGCAGGAAAAGCAGGGCATCGGCGCCTTCGATCTGGCTCCAGGCCCGCGCGATGCCGATCTGCTCGACCTCGTCGGCGCTGTCGCGCAAGCCGGCGGTGTCGACCACATGCAGCGGTACCCCCTGGATCTGGATGGTCTGCGACACCACGTCGCGCGTGGTGCCGGGCACCGCGCTCACGATCGCCAGCTCGGCCCCGGCCAGCGCGTTCAGCAGCGAGCTCTTGCCCGCATTGGGCTGGCCGGCGATCACGACCTTGATGCCCTCCCGCAACAGGGCGCCCTGACGCGCACGCTGCTGCACCGCGGCCAGTTGAGCCAGCAGCGCGGCAAGCTGGCCGGCGGCGTCGGCTTCCTGCAGGAAATCGATCTCCTCGTCGGGAAAATCGAGCGTCGCCTCGACCAGCATGCGCAAGCGCACCAATGCGTCGCGCAGGGTATGGATTTCCTGCGAGAAGGCACCGGACAGGGAGCGGCTGGCGCTGCGCGCGGCCGCTTCGGTGCTGGCATCGATGAGATCGGCGATGGCCTCGGCTTGCGCCAGGTCGATCTTGCCGTTGAGGAAGGCACGCTGGCTGAATTCGCCCGGCTCGGCGACGCGCAGCCCTGCCAGGCGCGGCTGGCCGCTCGCCGGATCGATCTCGGCCGCGGCCTCCAGGCAGCGCGCGAGCAGCAGTTGCAGCACCACCGTGCCGCCATGCGCCTGGAGTTCGAAGACGTCCTCGCCGGTGAAGGACTGGGGTGCCCGGAAATACAGCGCGAGGCCTCGGTCGATCGGCGTTCCTTGCGCATCGCGAAAAGGCAGATAGCTGGCTTCCCGCGGATCCAGCCGCCGACCGCAGAGCGCCTCGACGAACGGCGCGAGCCGCGCTCCCGACACCCGGACGATGCCGACCGACGCGCGCCCGGAGGCCGTGGCGATGGCAACGATCGGATCGGCGGAGCGCGCGAGCATGGGGGTGGATTCTTCCAGCAAAAAGGAAAAGGGCCGCTTGCGCGGCCCTGGTCGGGAGACTTGCCCTGGCTACTTTTTGGCGACCTTCTTCTTGCCCAGCACTCCCAGGCGCTTGTTGATGACCCACTGCTGCGCGATCGACAGCGAGTTGTTGGTGATCCAGTAGAGCACCAGGCCAGCCGGGAAGAAGATGAACATCACGCTGAAGGCGAGCGGCATGATCCACATCAGGCGGGCTTGCATGGGATCCGGCGGCGTCGGATTCAGCCAGGTCTGGAACAGCGAGGTGGCGGTCATCACCACCGGCAGGATGAACCAGGGGTCCGGCGCCGACAGGTCGTGGATCCACAGGATCCAGGGCGCATGGCGCATCTCGACCGAGGACAGCAGCACCCAGTAGAGCGCGATGAAGACCGGAATCTGGATCACGATCGGGAAGCAGCCACCCATCGGGTTGACCTTTTCCTCGCGATAGATGCGCATCATCTCCTGCTGCATCTCCTGGGGCTTGTCCTTCAGCCGCTCGCGCATCTCCATGATCTTCGGGTTGATGGCCTTCATCTTGGCCATGCTGGCGTAGGCCTTGGCGTTGAGCCAGAAGAAGGCCGCCTTCAGCAGCACCACCAGCGCGACGATCGACCAGCCCCAGTTGCCCAGGATGCCGTGCAGCTGGTTCAAGAGCCAATAGAGCGGCTTGGAGATGATCGCGAAGATGCCGTAGTCCTTGACCAGTTCGAGGCCGGTCGCCAACGACTCGAGCTTCTTCTCTTCCTCGGGGCCGGCGAACAGGCTGCTGTCGATGGTCTGGGACGCGCCCGGGGCGATCTCCGGCAGCTTGAGCACCATCGCGACCGAGAACAGGTTGTTGCCCAGATCGGCCAGGCGGAATTCGCGCTTCACGCTGTCGCTGCCCGGCTGGTTGAGCAGCCAGGCCGACACGAAGTAGTGCTGCACCATGGCGATCCAGCCGTCCTCGGCCGGATCGGGCAGCTGCACCTTGCCCTTGGTGATGTCCGCGAAGGCGATCTTCTGGAACTTCTTCTGCGCGGTGTAGATGGCCGGGCCGGTGAAGGTGTTGGTGCCGAACATGGTGCTCGTGGGCACCGTGCCGTGCCGCACGAACTGCAGGTAGAGCTGCGGATCCTGCGCCTTGTCGCTGACGTTGACGATCTGGTGCTTGACGTGGATGGAATAGTCGCCGCGCTGGAAGACGTAGGTCTTGACGTACTTCAGGCCGCCGACCGGCTGCGATTCGAACACCACCTCGAGCTGGTTCTGGCCATCGGCCAGTTCACGCGGGCCGCTGCGCGCGGTCATCAGCGTCAGGTGATTGGGGAAGCGCTCGCCGCTGTCCACCGTGTTGAGCAGGCCGGTCTGCGCCACGTAGCGCGTGGCGGGCGAGCCGTTTTCCATCAGCGTGACCGGCCGGACCTCGTTCTGCGCCACCGGCAGGCCGAAGAGGCGCCGCACGGTCTCGATCAGTCCGCCGTTGCTGGTCTGGTCCACATACTTGATGAGCTGCAGTTCCGACAACGTGCCGCCCTCGCCGTCGATGGTCGCCTTGAAGACGTCGGTGGAAATCGTCACCTTCTCGCCCACGGCCGTGGCAGGTCCCTGGGCCGGCAGTGCGCTGCCGGTTGCGCCGGCCGCCGCCGGGACAGCGTTGCCGGGCGAAGCTGCTGCGCCGTTTGCCGTCGCCGCAGGGGCCACCGGTGGATTGGCCGGCGCAGCGGTCTTGGTGAACGGCAGGAAGGTCGGCTTCTGGCCGTTGTAGACCTGCCATTGGTCCCACAGCAGCACCAGCGAGAAACCAAAAATCACCCACAGGATGGTGCGGCGGATATCGTTCATGAAGATGACTTCTTGTCGTCGGAGGAGAGAAAGGAAAACAGCGAGCCGGCGCGCGAGACCGGATGCGGGTCCTTCGGCGGGACAGGATCATGACCGCCCTGGCACCAGGGCTGGCAGCGGGCGAGGCGGCGCAGGGTGAGGTAGCTGCCGGCAGCGGTGCCATGCTGCTGGAGCGCCTGGATCGCGTAGACGGAACAGGTCGGCTCGAAACGGCAGGACTGCCCGAGCCAGGGGCTCAGCAGCAGTCGGTAGGCCTTCACCAGGCCGATCAGGAGGCGCTGCATCAGACGCCCGACGCGGCGGCGCGTTCCAGCAATTGCTGGAGTTCGGCGCGGACGGCGGCCTTGAGCTTGTCGGAGCTGGCGCTGACGAATTCCCGGCGATCGAAAGCCGCGCGCAGGCGCACGACGTGCGCCGCGCGCGGCAGCGGATCGTTGACGGCGGCGCTCACGGTATAGATCTGGCGTTTGATCGCGTTGCGGGTCACTGCACGGCGGGCCCAGCGTTTGGGGACCATGGCGCCGATCCAGGGCTCCTGGCGATCGAACAGCGCCTCGGCATTGCCCGGCGCGTCCAGCGCGCAGCGGTGCAATGCGAAGTGCGCAGTACGCGCCACGGTGACCCCTGCAAGGACCGCCTGGAACTGTGCTCGGGTCTTGAGCCGCTGCATGCAAGCCGATCGCAAGGCGCCCAGCAACGCAGACACTGGCTGCGCGACGACTGGCAACGGGCCTCGCCGCCGGCTTAGACGGCCAGGCGCTTGCGGCCCTTGGCGCGGCGTGCGTTGATCACGGCGCGGCCGCCGCGGGTTT
>DASXKG010000555.1:0-2176 GCA_036496965.1 Variovorax sp. | reverse complement strand
ATTCGCGCGGGTTCTCGAGTTCGTCGAGCGTGGGCAGGTGGGACGAAGCGGTCATCGGCATGCGGCTCAGCTTTCGGCGGAGAACTTCTCGTAGGCCGTCTGGTCGAGCAGCTTGTCGAGCTGCGCCGGCTCGCTCAGGCGGAGCTTGAAGAACCATCCGGCGTCCATCGGGGCGCTGTTGGCCAGCGACGGATCGGCGCGCAGGGCCTCGTTCACCTCGGTGATTTCACCGGCGACCGGCATGAACACATCGGCCGCGGCCTTCACCGATTCGACGACGCCGGCGATGTCGCCCTGGGCGAAGCGCTTGCCGACTTCGGGGAGGTCGACGAACACCACGTCGCCGAGCGCGTCCTGGGCATGCAGCGTGATGCCGACGGTCACCAGCGTGGCATCGGATTCCTGCCGGACCCATTCGTGGTCTTCGGTGTAGCGGATGGTCATGAAAGAAGCTCCTTGATGGTCAGGGCGGTTGCAAGTAGGAAGAGGGAAGAAGTGGGGGCGTGCCATCAGCCGCGGTGGTAGCGCGCCGGCAGGAAGGGCAGGGTGCAGACTTCCATCGGCACGGCCTTGCCGCGCACGATGGCCTGCAGCCGGGTCCCGGGTTCGGCATAGGCCAGCGCCACGTAGCCCATCGCGATCGGCCGGTCGACGCTCGGGCCGAGCAGGCCGCTCGTGACCTGGCCGATCGCCAGGCCTTCGAAGGATTCGAGCAGCGTGCCATCGCGCACCGGAATGCGCTCCAGCGCCACCAGGCCGACCCGCTTGCGCTTGAGCGTCTCGTGGTCGAGGTGGCCCGCGCTGCCGCTGGCCGCCGTCAACTGGGCCAGGATCTTGGCGGCGCCGGGAAAGCCGCCCTCGCGCGCGCCGCCGCTGCGCCGCACCTTCTGGATCGCCCAGGCGAGCGAGGCCTCGACCGGCGTCGTGGTTTCGTCGATGTCGTGGCCGTAGAGGCAGAGTCCGGCTTCCAGGCGCAGCGAATTGCGCGCACCGAGGCCGACGGGCCTGACCTCGGGCTGGGCCAGCAGCAGGCGGGCCAGCGCCTCGGCGTCGCGCGCGGCGACGGAGATCTCGAAGCCGTCCTCTCCGGTGTAGCCGCTGCGCGTGACGAAGGCGGCGATGCCGCCGATCTGCACCGCACCGCCTGTCATGAACACGAAGCGCTCGATGCCGGGCGACAAGCGCGCCAGCGCGCCGGCCGCCTGCGGGCCCTGCAATGCCAGCAGTGCCTGTTCCGGCATCGGAACGACCTGGCAGCGCTGGCCGATCCTGGCGCCGAGGTGCGCGATATCGGCCTGTTTGCAGGCGCCGTTGACGATCACGAACAGCGAATCGTGCCCTTCGTTGAAGAACATCAGGTCGTCGAGGATGCCGCCCGCGTCATCGAGCAGCAGTCCGTAGCGCTGCTTTCCCGGCGCCAGCCCGATCACGTCGACCGGCATCAGGCTTTCGAAGGCGGCCGCCGCGTCGGGGCCGACCAGGCGCAACTGGCCCATGTGCGAGATGTCGAAAAGGCCTGCAGCCTCGCGCGTGTGCTTGTGCTCGGCCATCAGGCCGGCGGGGTACTGCACCGGCATCGAATAGCCGGCGAAGGGGACCATGCGGGCGCCGAGCTCGAGGTGCAGGGCGTGCAGCGGGGTCTGCAGAAGATCGTCTTCGTTCGATTCGGAGGCCAAGGCACTCTCCAAAGGGGCAGTCTTCATCCATGACGAAAGCCACGGGCCACCCCTGCTGTCCGCTTTACCTGAGAGATTCGCCCCACGATCGGGGTTTGCTCCTTCGGTGGGCCTTCTTCGCGCAGCACGCGCCGAGGGCCTCTCTCCAGCAAGGAAACGCCCGGTGAAGCGGGCGCCTCGTCAGTCCTTTTGCCTGAGCGTTCGGGCCCGCGTTTTCGAGGGGACCTGCGCCTTCGGCGGCCCTGCCGTGGCGGGGCGCTCTCCTGACTTGGGGGAGTGTAAGGGATCGGTGGGCTCGAGAGTCACATTCCCACGTAGTTCGGCCCACCCCCACCCTCCGGCGTCACCCAGACGATGTTCTGCGTCGGATCCTTGATGTCGCAGGTCTTGCAATGCACGCAGTTCTGCGCATTGATCTGCAGCCGTTCCTTGCCGGTGTCGCCATCCGGCACGAACTCGTACACACCGGCCGGGCAGTAGCGCTGCTCCGGCCCGGCGTA
>DASXKG010000554.1:0-3032 GCA_036496965.1 Variovorax sp. | reverse complement strand
CAACCTGCAGACCAACCCGAACTGCATGGCCAGCCTAGATCACGTCGCGGCCCAGGCTGGCCATGCAGTTCGGGTTGGTCTGCAGGTTGGTGCCGGGCGCCACGCCGAAGTAGCCGGCCTCTGGATTGATCGCATTCAGCTTGCCGTCGGCACCAGGCTTGATCCAGGCGATGTCGTCGCCGATGGTGGTCACCTTCCAGCCTTCGAAACCGGCCGGTGGGATCAGCATCGCGAAGTTGGTCTTGCCGCAGGCGCTCGGGAAGGCGGCCGCCACGTGGTACTTCTTGCCCTCGGGATTGGTCACGCCCAGGATCAGCATGTGCTCGGCCAGCCAGCCCTCGTCGCGGCCCATGTTCGATGCGATGCGCAGCGCGAAGCACTTCTTGCCCAGCAAGGCATTGCCGCCGTAGCCCGAGCCGAAACTCCAGATCTCGCGCGTTTCGGGGTAGTGGACGATGTACTTGGTCTTGTTGCAGGGCCAGGGAACATCCTTCTGGCCCTTGGCCAGCGGCGCGCCGACCGTGTGCACGCAAGGCACGAATTCGCCGCTGTCGCCCAGCACGTCGAACACCGCGCGCCCCATGCGGGTCATGATCTTCATGTTGACCGCCACATACGGGCTGTCGGACAGCTCGATGCCGATGTGGGCGATCGGCGAGCCCAGCGGTCCCATGCTGAACGGCACGACGTACATCGTGCGGCCCTGCATGCAGCCGTCGAACAGCGGATTCAGCGTGCGGCGCATCTCCGTCGGCGCCATCCAGTTGTTGGTGGGACCGGCGTCTTCCTTGCGCGCCGAGCAGATGAAAGTGCGGTCCTCGACGCGCGCGACGTCGCCGGGATCGGAATTGGCCAGGTAGGAGTTGGGCCGCTTGAGCGGATTGAGCTTCTTCAGGGTGCCGGCTTCGACCATCTGGGCGCACAGGCGGTCGTATTCTTCCGTGCTGCCGTCGCACCAGTGGATGGCCTCGGGTTTGCAGAGCGCGGCCATTTCGGCCACCCAGGCCACCAGCTTCGCGTTCTTGACATAGGACGGCGCCTGCATGGCGAGTCCCTTCAGCGGTGCGTTCATCTCAATCTCCTAAGTTGTAAACCGTCTTTTCGAACGGGACTCGGGCTCAGCAGGCGCGAGATCCGTTGGAAAAAACGTTTCCGTCTCGGGAGGGACGGGATGGCTGCTGCTTCGGCCATGGCGCCGGCGCCCTTGCGCCGCGTGGCCGGATGTCGGCGCTTGCGGACCCCAGGACCGGCAGCGACCCGCTCAGGCCACGTAGATCGCGATGGAGGCCAGCAGGAGCATCAGCACGCCGCCGGCCAAGGGCAGCACGAGGGGCATGAGGTGAACGACCGACTCGACCGAGTCGGGCTCGACCGCGCCCGTGTGGGCGGGCTCGATGGGGGTTGGGTTGGACATCGCTGTTCCTTGGGTTCTCAAGACTGAGGTCATTTTAGGGGCTGGTCCACCGCCGCGCTGTAGGTGCTTCCCGGACAATCCGCATGTCATCGGCCAACCGATATAGAAACTTCCCGAACAAATCAGGAAATTTCGGCGGGCAACGCGACAACTGGATCAGCGCTGCTCCACCGCCTCGAATCCCGCGCCGCGCAGCGCCTCGAGCACGCCCGCCAGATGTTCCCGGCCGCGGGTCTGCAGCACCAGTTCGACATCGACGTTCTGCGCCGCCACCATGGTGAAGGCGCGCTGGTGGTGCACCTCGTCGATGTTGGCGCCCGCTTCGGCCACGGTGGCCGTGATGTGGGCCAGCGAGCCCGGCACGTCGCGCACGCTGACCCGGACCCGCGCCAGGCGCCCGGCCCGGACCATGCCGCGCTCGATGATGGCGGCCAGCAGCAGCGGGTCGATGTTGCCGCCGGACAGCACCAGGCCCACGCGCTGGCCCGCGAAGCGGCCGGGATGGCGCAGCAACGCCGCCAGGCCGGCCGCGCCTGCGCCTTCGACCAGGGTCTTCTCGATTTCGAGCAGCATCAGCACCGCCTGCTCGATGTCGCCCTCGTCGACCAGCAGCAGCTCGTCGACCAGTTCGGCGACGATCTCGCGCGTCAGCACGCCCGGCGTGCCCACCGCGATGCCTTCGGCGATGGTGCTGGTTCCGAGCGGGTGATGGGTCCCCTGCACGGCGTTCACCATCGCCGGGAAGCGCGATGTCTGGACGCCGACGATGCGAATGTCGGGGCGGCGTGCCTTGGCGGCGATCGCCATGCCGGCGATCAGGCCACCGCCGCCGACCGCAACGACCAGGGTGTCGAGGTCGGGCACCGCGTCCAGCATCTCGAGCGCCACGGTACCCTGGCCGGCGATGATCGATTCGTCGTCGAAGGGATGGACGAAGGCCAGGCCCTCGCGCTCGGCGAGTTCGAGCGCATGGGCGCGCGCCGCGTCCAGGGAGTTCCCGTGCAGCACCACCTCGGCGCCGAAGCCGCGCGTGCGTTCGATCTTCACGCCCGGCGTGAAGCGCGGCATGACGATCAGGGCGCGCAGCCCGAGACGCTGCGCGTGATAGGCCACGCCCTGGGCGTGGTTGCCCGCCGACATGGCGATGACGCCGCGCGTTCCGGCCTCGGACAGGTCGACCAGCTTGTTACAAGCGCCCCGCTCCTTGAACGAGGCGGTGAACTGCAGGTTCTCGAATTTGAGGAAGACCTGGGCGCCGACGATCTCGGACAGGGTGCGCGATTCGACGCAGGGGGTGTCCAGCAACTGCCCGCGCAGCCGCGCCGCGGCCCTTTCGATGTCATTGATTCCAATCATTGCAGCATTGTCTGCGGGTTCGTCAGAACCGGGTATTTCGTGCCCTGAGGCTTCCCCAAGCCAAAACTCTGCGTTATGGTCGCCTTCCGATTCAACTTTTCCTAGCTGGAGGTCGCCTGATGGTCAAGCGTTCCGGTGTCGATGTGGTGGCCGCGGCTTCGCGCGGCCAGGCATTGCCGTCGCCCGGACTCAAGGAAGCACCGGTGCTCGAACTGATGTGTTCGCATTTCGTGCTCACGCTTGCCGCCAAGCAGGGGCCGCG
>DASXKG010000553.1:0-4697 GCA_036496965.1 Variovorax sp. | reverse complement strand
GTCTCGACCGACTACGACACCAGCGATCGCCTTTATTTCGAGCCGCTCACGCTGGAAGACGTGCTGGAGATCGTCGACAAGGAAAAGCCGACCGGCGTGATCGTGCAGTACGGCGGCCAGACGCCGCTCAAGCTGGCGCTCGACCTCGAAGCCAACGGCGTGCCGATCATCGGCACCAGCCCCGACATGATCGACGCGGCCGAGGACCGCGAACGTTTCCAGCAACTGCTGCACGAACTCGGCCTGCGCCAGCCGCCGAATGCCACCGCGCGCACCGAAGCGGAGGCGCTCGAGAAGGCCGCCGCGCTGGGCTATCCGCTGGTGGTGCGGCCGAGCTACGTGCTCGGCGGCCGCGCGATGGAAATCGTCCACGAGCAGCGCGACCTCGAGCGCTACATGCGCGAGGCGGTCAAGGTCAGCCATGATTCGCCGGTGCTGCTGGACCGCTTTCTCAACGACGCGGTCGAGTGCGACGTCGACTGCCTGCGCGACGCCGAAGGCAGCACGCTGATCGGCGGCGTCATGGAGCACATCGAGCAGGCCGGCGTGCATTCGGGCGACTCCGCCTGTTCGCTGCCGCCCTACAGCCTGAAGGCCGAGACCATCGCCGAGCTGAAGCGCCAGAGCGCCGCGATGGCCAAGGCGCTCCAGGTCGTCGGCCTCATGAACGTGCAGTTCGCGATCCAGGAGAAGGACGGCAAGGACGTGATCTACGTGCTCGAGGTGAACCCGCGCGCATCGCGCACGGTGCCTTTCGTGAGCAAGGCCACCGGCATCCAACTGGCCAAGGTGGCAGCGCGCTGCATGGCCGGGCAGTCGCTGGCCGCGCAGGGCATCACGCGCGAGGTGACGCCGCCTTACTTCAGCGTCAAGGAAGCGGTGTTCCCCTTCGTCAAGTTCCCCGGCGTCGACACCATCCTCGGCCCGGAGATGAAGTCCACCGGCGAGGTGATGGGCGTGGGCAAGACCTTCGGCGAGGCCTTCGTGAAGTCGCAGATCGGCGCCGGCACCCACCTGCCCAAATCAGGCAGGGTCTTCGTCTCGGTCAAGAACAACGACAAGCCACGCGCGGTCGAATGCGCGCGCGGCCTGGCGGCGCTCGGCTTCGAGCTGATCGCGACCAAGGGCACGGCGGCGGCCATCAATGCCGCGGGCATTGCCTGCGCGGTGGTCAACAAGGTCACCGAGGGCCGGCCGCACATCGTCGACATGATCAAGAACCGCGAGATCGCGCTGGTCATCAACACGGTGGAGGAGCGCCGCAACGCGATCACCGACTCGCGCCAGATCCGCACCTCGGCGCTGCTCGCGCGCGTGACCACCATCACGACCATCTTCGGTGCCGAGGCGGCCGTCGAAGGCATGCGGCACATGGACGAGCTCGGTGTGATCTCGATCCAGGAAATGCACGCGCAGCTCGCGTCGGCCTGAGGTGGTGCCGGTGGATTCGCAGCTCGTCGAACTCGATCTGGCCGACTGGGCCGGCGCCAAGCCTCAGGAGGCCTGGATCGCCGCGCTCGAGGCCGGCAAGGTGCTCCATTTTCCGCGCCTGGGTTTCGAGCTGCTGCCCGCCGAGCTCGCGTTGCTGTCGCCGGACGTGTTGTCGCCGGACGTGCGCAACATCAGCCTGGACGCCGGCGGCCGCCTGAAGGGCGCGGCAGGCGACGCAGCCGTGCAGCAAGCGGTCGCGGGCATGGTCGGGCGCTTCGCCGGGCAGGCGCAGCAACTGATTCACGGGCTGCTGCCGCACTACACACCGGCCTTGCGGATCGCGCCGACCAGCTACCGGCCGGTGCAGGTCGAAACGCGCACCCAGTCGTGGCGCGCCGACGACCGCCGGCTGCACGTGGATTCGTTTCCGTCACGGCCGAACTACGGCGAGCGCATCTTGCGCGTGTTCACCAACGTCAATCCGGACGGTGCGCCGCGCGTCTGGCGCGTGGGCGAGCCTTTCGAGACGGTGGCCAGGCACTTCCTGCCGCGCGTCAAGCCCTACGCGCGCTGGCAGGCGAAGCTGCTGCGTGCGCTGCGCGTGACGAAGTCGCTGCGCAGCGAGTACGACCACCTGATGCTGCAACTGCACGACGCGATGAAGTCGGACCTGGACTACCAGAAGAACTGCGATCAGCAGACCGTGCCCTTTCCGCCCGGTTCGGTCTGGGTCTGCTTTTCCGACCAGACCTCGCACGCGGTGATGTCGGGGCAGTACATGCTCGAGCAGACCCTGCATCTGCCCGCCGCGAGGCAATACAATCCCGAATCGAGCCCGCTCGCCATCCTGAGCCGGCTGACCGGACGCACACTCGTCTGATCTTTTCTCTCCCTTCGACCGCCGAACGGCAGCGTTCGGCGGTTTCGCTTTCTGGAGCAACCAAATGGCAACCATCCCGATCACCAAGCGCGGCGCCGAGAAGCTGCGCGAAGAACTGCAACGACTCAAGACCGTCGACCGTCCGTGGGTCATCAACGCGATCGCCGAGGCGCGCGCCCAGGGCGACCTGAGCGAAAACGCCGAATACGAGGTGGCCAAGGATCGCCAGGGCTTCATCGAAGGCCGCATCCAGGACATCGAGGGCAAGCTGTCGGCGGCGCAGATCATCGATCCGGCGACGCTCGATGCCGGCGGCAAGGTGGTCTTCGGCTCGACCGTCGAGCTCGAGGAAGAAAAGTCCGGCGATGCGGTCACCTACCAGATCGTCGGCGAAGACGAGGCCGATCTGAAGCTGGGCCTCGTCAATGTCTCCAGCCCGATCGCTCGCGCGCTGATCGGCAAGGAAGAGGGCGATACCGCCGAGGTGCAGGCCCCGGGCGGCGTCAAGCGCTACGAGATCGTCGGCGTCAGCTATTTGTGAAAGCCCCCACGCTCCCTCACTTCGTGTGGTAGCTGCCCCCCGAGGGGGCCGCAGGCCGCCTTGGGGCGGCCCGGCGCCGGCCTGGGCAGAGCCGCCCGCAGGCATGAAGGACCGCCTCGCGCTGCTGCTTGCCGCCTTCTGGTGGGGCAGCCTGACCACCATCGGCTTCCTGGTGGTGCCGATGCTGTTCGCGCAGCTGGGCAACCCCACGATGGCGGGCAATTTCGCCGGCCAGCTGTTCGCTGCGCAGACCTGGATCGCGCTGGGCTGCGGGCTGGTGCTGCTGGTCTATTACCGCGCCCAGGGCGGCGAACGCATCGAAGGCCGGGTGAGCTCCGCCATCGCCTGGATCGTGGCCGCACTGCTGCTGGCGCTGCTGCAGCAGTATGCGGTCGCCCCGCGCATCCTGGCGCGCGAGAACCTCAGGCTGTGGCACTCGCTGGGCAGCGCCATGTACCTGGGCCAGTGGATCTGCGCCGGCGTCCTGCTTTGGCGCATGGAACGCAAATCAAATTGATCAGGCCTTCCAGAACCCGGTGATCCAGCGCGCGGGCCGGATGTAGCGAAAGCGCCGGTTGCGGCGGCCCGCCAGGGCGTCGGGCGGATTGCACTCGCCGTGAAAGACCATGATCCGCGCGCCTTCCGGCACGAAGGGCTCGCGCCAGTAGTTGGTCGGCCAGGCCGGGATGCCGTGGTACTTGAAGCTCGGGCACCAGCCCTCGGGCCAGTAGGCGAGCTGCCCCTTCTTGTGCATGAAATCCGACAGGTAGGTCTGCTCGTTGCGGTAGTCGGCCTGCACCTGGTCCATGTGCTGGCGGAAGTAGGCCAGCACGTCCGGATGCGCGCCGAGCTCGAAGCGGTAGACCGACGAATTGCCGGTGATGCGCCGGCGCCGCCAGGGGCGCTCGTAGTCGTGGATGATGACGAACTCGCCCGGAAGCTCGAAGAAGGCGTCGAGGCTGCCCACCACGACCACGTCGAGGTCGACGAACAGCGCCGTGCCGTGCAGCCCGTGCAGGTCTGCCTCGAAGGTGGTCAGCTTCTTCCAGGCCCGGTCGACCTGCCCGGGCGCCAATTCCAGGTCCAGCGGCGGGATCGGGAAGCACAGCACTTCAGGGCGGATGCCGGCACTGTCGTCGGTCAGGCAGACGAACTTGAAGTCGCCGCTCAGATGGCGCCGCACCATCGCATAGAGGCGGTTGACGTAGTCGGGGCCGTACTTGGTGCCCCATTTCATGCACAGGATGTGCCGCTCGCGCGGGGCCCGGGTTTCGCTTCCCATCCTCAGTCTGCCTGGCGCCGCTTCTTGACCGACAGCGGCTTCTTGGCCTTGGCGCGCTTGATGCTGCCGCCGGGCGTCAGCCGCTGGTTGCCGAGCACGCGCAGGGTCTTGATCTCGGGGCGCTGGCCGGCGCGCTTGCTGTACTTGATCACCTTGACGTCGCGCGGACCGGGCATGCGGTCCTCGTCGATGGCGCGCTCCTTCTCGGGGACCGGGCGCCACAGGACCAGCAGCTTGCCGATGTGCTGGATCGGCGCGGCATCGAGTTCGTCCGAGAGGGTCTTGAACATCGCCTCGCGGGCTGTCCGGTCATCGGAAAAGACGCGCACCTTGATCAGGCCGTGGGCCTTCAGCGCGGCATCGGCCTCCTTCTTGACGGCCGGTGTCAGCCCATCGCCGCCGATCATCACGATCGGGTCCAGGTGGTGCGCTTCGGCGCGGTGCAGCTTGCGCTGGGCGGGGGTCAATTGAATGGCGGGCATCCCCGTATTATCGAGCGTCAATGAATCCCAAACCCAAATCGAAGAAGCTCAACAAGGCCTGGCTGCACGATCACCTCAACG
>DASXKG010000552.1:0-8513 GCA_036496965.1 Variovorax sp. | reverse complement strand
CGGCGGCGCAGCGGCACCACCCGTCCCTGGGGCGGCGGTGCGTAGTCCAACAATCCGGAGATCGACTCGGCCGTCGCGCGCACGCGCTGCACCATCTCCTCGATGCGCCCTGCCTCGATGCGGCTGGCCGGAACGGTCGCGCCCAGCGCCGCCACGATGTGCCCGGCGTGGTTGCGCACCGGCGCGGCAATGGTGGAGATGTTGGCTTCGAAGAAACCCTCGCTGAGCACAAAGCCGCGCTGGCGATCGCTCTGCACCATCTGGAACAGCTGCTCCACCGTCGTCGGCGTGCTCGGCGAGAAGGACTCCAGGGGGTCTTCCGGATAGAGCGCGCGCAGCTGCACCAGGCTGAGGTCTTCCAGCAGCACGCGCCCGAGCACCGTGGCATGCGCAGGCAGCCGCGTGCCCACGGTCACCGAGCTGGCAAAGGGCGTGGGCGGCGCCACCTTGGCCACGTAGACGATCGAGCGGCCGTCGCGCACCACCAGGTTGCAGGCGGTGCGCAGCTCGTCGCTCAGGCGCTGCAGCAGGGGCGTGCCCAGCTGGGTGAGTTCGAGCGAGGCCAGGTATTCGAAGCCCAGGCGCAGCACGGCCAGGCCCAGGCGGTAGTCGCGCCCGCCCTCGGTGCGCTCGAGAAAACCCATGTTCTCCAGGGTGCTGAGCAACCGGAAGACGGTCGAGCGCGGCAGCTCGAAGCGGCGCGCGAGTTCGGGCGCGGACAGCGTGCGGTTGTCGCGGCTGAATTCGCACAGCACGCGCAGGCCGCGCTCGAGCGCGGGCACGTTGTAGCGGTCGGCGCCTTCTTCGATCGAATCGACTTCGTTGCTGGACATGATGGGATCGGGTTCTGGAGGCGCAAGCGTACCGGATGTGCGCCGGGCGCCCGCAAGCCCGCATCGCCAAGGCCGGGCACAGCGGCAGGAACCCGGTGTGCCGCCGCGCGCGCCTGGTCAATAGGGTGGGTTGACCACCACGTACTGCGATCCTTGCGGCTGGTACCACACGGCGCCGCACTGCTGGTAGATGTAGCCGGCGTAGTTGACCGGGGCACAACCGGCCGGGACGGCTTGCACCATCGAGCCCACCACGGCGGATGTCACGGCCACCGCCGCGGTCACCGCAGCCGCGGTGGCGACCGGGTGATAGTCGTTGTCCCAGCCACGGTTGTTGCAGCAACCGCCGTTTCCGGCAACCACCACGTTGGTGTTGCGGTTGACGTTGACGCTGTTGACGCTGGTGTTGCGCACGTCGTTGGTTCGAACGTCCGCGCTGCGGTTGTTGACCTGCGGCGCCCTGGCACCGCCGCCGCCACCCATGCCACCTCCGGCGCGGCCACCCATGCCACCGCCGCCGCCCCCCATGCCACCTCCGCCGCCACCCCGCGCCTGCGCCATCGGCGCCCAGCCGAAGCTGGCCAGGAGGACCCCTGCCACAAGGGTCGGGAACAGCTTGCGCATCGAATGTTTCATGGCCGTGCTCCTCATTGGCGCTTCAGCGGGACGAGCGGGATCTCGCGCGCCCCCTTGGGCGGCACGAAAGTGAAGGTCGTGTCCTTGAAGGTCGGATTCAGGTTCCAGTCGATCAGGGTCACGGATTGCGGGCGCGCCTCGTCGGCGCGGTAGGTGATCACGAGCTTGTGCGGCAGCGGCTTGCCGCTGGCGGAAATCCAGACTTGCCAGTCGAGGTCCCCCTGCCGGAAGGCATACAGGTCGCAGAGCTCGTTGCCGATGTAGTCCTGGCCGGCGAGCATCGCCGACTGGATGTTGTCGAACGGCGCGGCCGGTGTTCCCCACGCGAACAGATCGGTGGCCGGCACTTCGACGCCGAACTTCTGCTTGAGCTGGGTGATCAGGTCCCCGAGGTGCTCGGTGAACGCGACCTGCGAATAGAAGTGCTGCGCCGGCGTGTAGAGCGTGACGGTCTTGCCGTCATAGATCAGCTCGCGCTCCTTGCGCGCGCTGCGCATGGCCACGCGCATCCTGTTCGGACGTTCGATCTGCATGCTCGCGGTGGCCGTGTGCTGCAGCTTCTGTCCGTCCGCCAGCACCCGCTCGCCCGTGAGTTCGATCGAGACATCGAAGCGCTTGAGCGATTGCAGTTGCGCCCCCATGTCCTTGAGCGCCTGGATGGCGTCCGGATCGACCGGGTTGGCCTCGGGCTGGGACGGGCTCGCGGGGGCACTGGCCTGCGCGGGCGGGCTGGCCGGCGCCGCTGCGGGCGCCGCCGGCTGGGCATGCAGGGAGGGCGCCCCGATCGACATGGCGATCAGGGCCGAGACCAGTAATTTGCGCGTCATGTGTTCGATCCTCGAGTTCGGGCGCTGGGCCGCGGGAATGTAGGGAGCCACAGGTGTTGCATCGATCCGCTAGGCCTGGCGCACGACGCAGCGGAATCCGAGATGGCTGGTGGTCGTGTCGATCGTCTGGCCCATGCGCGCCGCCGGCCGGTAGCGATGGCAGTAGTTGGGCGCGCAAAGGTGCGAGCCGCCCTTCATCACGCGGCGCGGGATCGGGGTCTCGGGCGTGCGTGGATCCACACTGGCCTCGCGCTCGCCACCGCGCGGGTTGTTCAGTGTGCAGCAACTGTGAACGATCTGGCTGTGCTCCTGGAACCAGTCGGTGGTCCACTGCCACACGTTGCCGGCCATGTCGAAGAGGCCGTATCCGTTGGCCGCGAAAGCGCCGACCGGCGAGGTCCATTCGTAACCGTCCTCGAGCAGGTTCTGCCAGGGAAACTGGCCCTGCCAGGTGTTGGCCATGGAGCGCCCTGCGCGCTTGAACTCGTCGCCCCAGCAATATTCCGCGCCGTCCAGGCCGCCCCGGGCGGCGAACTCCCATTCGGCTTCGGTCGGCAACTCCTTTCCGAGCCAGCGCGCATAAGCCTGCACATCCTCGAAGCCGACATGCACGACCGGATGCTTCCACAGCCCCTGCAGGGAACTTTCCGGACCGCGCGGATGGCGCCAGTCGGCACCCTTGACATAGGTCCACCAGTTGTAAGGGTTGCCCAAGTCTACCGGCCCCGGCGGCTTGCGAAAGACCACCGAAGAAGGTGCCAGCATCTCCGACAGGGCGCCCGGATAGTCTTCCGCCCTGGCCGGGCGCTCGGCCATCGTGACATGCCCGGTGGCCTCGACAAAGCGCTTGAAGTCGGCATTGGTCACCGTGTAGCTGTCGATCCAGAAGGCATCGACCGTCACCCGGTGGGCGGGCGCCTCCTCGGCGTAGTGGCGATCCGAGCCCATGAGGAAGCTGCCGGCCGGAATCCGGACCATGCCCGTGGTGGGTTGCTTGTCGAGGGTCGTGATGGCTGATTGCATGGGCTGCAGGGAAAGCTTGCAGCATGAGGATGCCGCGACCCCGGCACAAACGCAAGCCGGGTCCCGTTTGTCCGGACGATGCGGCGTTGGCGCGGTTCATTCGTGACGGAATGATGACGGCAGCGCCGCGATGACCTCGCGCGCCAGCCGCGCGACCGCGTCCATGTCGCCGCGCGCCGTCCAGGCCGGGCCGAGGCGGACGATCACCAGGTCTTGCGACGGGATGATCAGCACATACTGGCCGTAAGTGCCGCGGGCCATGAACGCGTCTGCCGGGATGCCGGCCGCGATGCGGTAGCTGGCGCCGTAGCCGCTGCCCCGGTTGGTCCAGAAGCCGGCAGCGTAGCCGACATACTCGGCGCCCGGCGTGGGACGGGCCGAATACGCGACCCAGCCCGGCGGCAGGATGCGTTCGCCACCGGCCACGCCGTCGTGCAGGTAGAGCAGGCCCAGGCGCGCCCAGTCACGCGCCGGCGCCCACAGCTGGCTCGATCCCACGGGCGTGCCCGCGCCATCGAACTCGAGCGTCGCGTGCTGCATGCCGAGCTTGTCGAACAGTTCGCGCTGCACGAAGGCATAGGTGCCGGCCGCGTCGCCGCCGGCCGCATCGCGCACGATGCGCGACAGCAGCAAGGTGTTCGGGTCGGTGTAGTTCCAATGCGTGCCGGGCGGGTGGGCCAGCGGCGCGCGTTCGGCGAAGGCCGCCATGTCGTGCTCGACGAAGAGCATGCGTGCGGCCGGGTCGAACGGGCTCACGTCGTTGAGGGTCTGGCCGATGTCCAGCCCGCTGGTCATGCGCAGCAGCTGGTCGGGCGTGATCGCGTGCCGCGGATCACGTGGATCGGCCCAGGCGGCGACGGGCGCCGGGGCGTTCATGTCGAGCCTTCCCTGTCGCACCAGGATGCCCAGCAGCGCGTTGGTCATCGATTTGGTCGCCGACCAGCCGGTCAGCGGGGTGTCGACGCCGATGCCGGCGGCATAGCGCTCGGCGATGATCCGATCGCCGTGCACCACCAGCACCGCCTGGGTGTGCCGCTGCGGTCCCTGTGCCGGCTCCGCGAAGGCATGGTCCAGCGCGGCGCCGAGCGCGGGATCGCTGCTCGGGGCCGGGTCGGCCGCCAGGGCTGCGAACGCAAAGCTGCCGCCGGGCGTCATCGGCGCGATGCCCGTGTCCGGAAGCGCGATGTCGGTCTCGTTCACGCAGCCGAGCGGCGGCCGGTAGACCGCGCGGCTCTCGGCCATGCCGGCGAGCGTGGCCCGCACCTCGGCATGCTCGCGGTCGACGGTGTGTCCCATCAGGAAGGCGAACGGGCCGCCGAGCGGCTCGATCGCCTCGCGGTAGTAGCGCTGCGGGTCTTGTCCGGCAACGAAGACCCCGGAACAGAGCTCGTGGCTGACATAGCCGGTCGATACCAGGGCGGCCCGTTCGGGCGAGAGATGGCCGCAGGCGGCCAGCAGGGAGGCGCAGGCCAGCAGCGCGGCGGCAGGTGCAAGTCGTTTCATGGGCGATTTCGAAAAGTGGACCGGGATGGCCGGGCCACTTTCCGCGTTGGCGATTGCCCTGTCTCGCCGAAACTCTCGCCCGGCTAGCCGATTCCGGATTCGGCGAGCTTCGCACACGATTCGGCGGCCGGCATGCCGCCCAGGCGCCGGAACTCGCTCGGCGTGACGCCGGTCTCGGCCTTGAAGGCCCGGTTGAAGGGCCCGAGCGATTGAAAGCCCGCGTCCATGGCGATCGTCAGGATCGGCGTGTCGACCTGCTCCGGGTCGCTCAGCCAGCGACGCGCCTCGGCCAGCCGGTAGGCGTTCAGGAAGGCGCTGAAATTGCGATGGCCCAGCCCCTGGTTGATCAGCCGGCGCAACTTGTGTTCGGGCAGCACCATGCGATCGGCCAGCGCGCCGATCGTCAGGCCGGGTTCGCGGTAGACGCGTTCGACGGTCATCAGGGCTTCGAGCGCAGCGACCTGCCTCGGATCCGGCCCGCTGCCTGCGTCCGCCTCCCTGAGCGGATCGGACCGGCCCGCAATCGGATCGGCCCGGCGCCCGGTTCCCGCCTCGGCACCCGAAATCGCCGCACCGAACAGATCCCCCTGCCCTGCGCGCAGCAGCCGCCAGGCGACGAAAAGCGTCAGCAGGGCGACGCCGGCGGCGTTCGCCGGGCTCTCGACCACCGCTTTCAGCGTCAGACCCGACAGCAGGGCAGCCAGCAGCTGCGCCACGGTGTAGAGGGCGGTGCCGGCGACGATCAGCGTGCGCAGTGCGCGCCGGCCTTCGATCAGGTCCTCACGCCAGTTCGACAGCGACTGCGCGATGGCCAGCACCGCCCAGGCCACCGGCAGGATGCCGAGCAGGAGTCCGGTGGCCGGCGCCCACGGCGAATGGGCGGGCGCCTGTACCAGGCAACCCAGCACGCCGAGTGCGGCCAGCGCCGCCCACAGCAGGGCGTGCCAGGCGCGCAGCGCGAAGGCATCGTCGAACAAGGCGCAGGTGAAGAGCCAGAACAGGAACATGCTGCCCGCCGAGAGCGCGGCGATCGGCACATGCCAGAAGTCCGGCGTCTCCGGGAAGCCGGGCATGGAGGCCAGCGTGGCGGCCGCAACCGAAAGCGCGAAGGCGCTTCCGAGCCGCGCGGCCAGTGCGCGCGGGTGGTCGCGCCACAGCGCTGCTGCGATCAGCACAAGCATGCCCACCGAAGCACCGCGCAGCAGCAGGTTCAGGGTCAAGGTCGTGCCCGACATGGACCCAAATTCTAATGCCGGGGCCTTCGACGCCGGGATCGGCGCGGCATGATGGGCGGTGGCGGTCCGGTGGTGCATCGGTGCGTCGAGTAGCCTGTCGCCATGGATTCCCTGATCGCCGCCTCCGCGCGCGCGCTCGCCGCCGGCGACGCGCTCGGCGCTCTCAAGCGGATCGCCCTGCGTGAAGATCCGCCGGCGCTCGCCCTGCGCGGCATCGCCATGGCCCAACTGGGCGAGCATCCGCGCGCTCGCGAACTGCTTCGGCGCGCCGCCCGCGGCTTCGGCGCCCACGAGGCGCTGGCGCGTGCTCGCTGCGTCGTCGCCGAGGCCGAGGTGGCGCTGGCGATGCGTGAGCTCGGCGGCTCGCCACGCACGCTGATGGCGGCAGCGGCGGTGCTCGAGGCGCATGCCGATCGGGCCAATGCGCTGCAGGCCCGGCTGATCGCCGCCCGTGGGCTGCTGCTGTTCGGCCGTCTCGACGAGGCGGCCCCCCTGCTGGCGCAGGTCGACGCCCGCGGCTTGCCGCCGGCGCTGGCGGCGGTGGCTGAGCTCACTGCCGCCGAGTTGGCGCTGCGCTCGCTGCGCACCGGCGCGGCACGCTCTGCGCTGTCGCGGGCGCAGGAGGCGGCCGATCGCGCCGGCGTTCCGGCGCTCTTGGCCGAGGTGGCGGAGGCGCAGGCAGCGCTCGATCGCCCGGCCGCCCGCCACCTCGCCGCCGGCGGCGAGCAGGCGCTCAGCCTCGACGAGGTCGCGGCCCTCCTGGCCTCGGGCGCGCTGGTGGTCGACGCCTGTCGCCGGGGCTTGAGCGCCGGCGCCGCGTGGCGCCCGTTGGCGCGCCGGCCGGTGCTGTTCGTGTTGGCGCGCGCGCTCGCCGAGGCCTGGCCCAGCGACGTCGATCGGGAAGCCTTGATCGCCTGCGCATTCCGCATCCGGCGCCCCGACGAAACCGATCGGGCCCGCCTGCGGGTGGAGATCGGCCGCTTGCGCGCGCTGGTCGCGCCGCTGGCGCAGATCGAGGCCACCGCGAGCGGCTTCGTCCTGCAGCCGCCCGACGGCTGCGAGGTCGTCGTGCTGGCGCCACCCATCGACGGCGAGCAGGCGTCGCTGGTGGCCCTGCTGTCCGATGGGGCGGCCTGGTCGACCTCGGCCCTGGCGCTGGCCCTGGGAGCCAGTCAGCGCACCGTCCAGCGCGCGCTGGTCGAACTCGAGGCCGGCGGGCGGGTGCGCTCGATCGGGCGGGCGCGGGCGCAGCGCTGGCTGGCGCCGCCGCTGGCCGGATTCACGACGATCTTGTTACTCCCCGCTGCGCTGGCGATTGAATAGAGTTGTCATCAGGCGCCGATCCGAGGCGCAGTGCAAGGAAGCAGCGATGACCCGCAACACAAGCAAGACCAGACCCCAGGCCAGGGTGCAAGCGGCCGAGATCGTGCGCGAGTACGGCCCCTTCGCCGGTGCCAGCCAGGTGCACGGCGTCACCCACGACGGACGCCGGGTCTGGGCCGCCACCGGGGCCGCGCTGGTGGCCTTCGATCCGGCGAGCGGCGAACCCCAGTGCACGCTCGAGCGCGCCTGCGACGCCGGCACCGCCTTCGACGGCACGCACCTCTATCAGATCGCCGAGGCGCGCATCGACAAGATCGATCCCGCCACCGGAGACGTGCTGGCATCGATCCCGGCGCCCGGCCATGGCTGCGATTCGGGGCTCACCTGGGCCGAGGGGAGCCTGTGGGTGGGGCAGTACCGCGATCGCAGGATCCACCAGATCGATCCCGGGACCGGAGCCATCCTTCGCACCATCGAATCCAAGCGCTTCGTCACCGGCGTGACCTGGGTCGACGGCGAGTTCTGGCATGGGACCTGGGAAGGCGACGAGAGCGACATCCGCCGCATCGACCCGCACAGCGGCGCCGTGCTCGAACGCCTGGAGATGCCGCCCGGCATCGGCGTCAGCGGGCTCGAATCCGACGGGGCCGATCTTTTCTATTGCGGCGGCGGCGCAAGCGGAAAGGTGCGCGCAGTGCGACGTCCCAAAGGCGCTGCACCGTGATGGCCCAGCGCCTGGCCGCTACACATCGACCCATCCCAAGGAGCAGATCATGAACGACACGCGCATTTCCGAAGCAGGCACCCTGAACCATCCCGTCGTGTCCAGGGACCGATGGATCGCCGAGCGCAAGGCGCTGATGGCGCGCGAGAAGGAGCTGACGCGCCTGCGCGACCAGATCGCCCGCGAGCGCCGCGCACTGCCCTGGGAGCGGGTCGGGAAGGACTACGTCTTCGATGCGCTCCAGGGCCGGCGCACGCTCGGCGAGCTTTTCGAAGGCCGGCGCCAACTGCTGGTGCAGCACTTCATGTTCGGCCCGGATTGGGAGCAAGGCTGCCCGAGCTGTTCCTTCATGGCGGACCATAGCGACGGCATGAACATTCACCTCGCGCATCGCGACATCACGCTGGTG
>DASXKG010000551.1:0-3030 GCA_036496965.1 Variovorax sp. | reverse complement strand
ACATCCTGCGCGACGAGTCGATGCACTGCAACTTCGGCATCGACCTGATCAACCAGCTCAAGCTCGAGAACCCGCAGCTCTGGACGCCGGAGTTCAAGGCCGAGATCAAGGCCCTCTTCATGAAGGCTGTCGAGCTCGAGTACAAGTACGCTGAGGACACCATGCCGCGCGGCGTGCTGGGCATGAATGCCTCGATGTTCAAGGGCTACCTGCGCTACATCGCCAACCGGCGCGCGCAGCAGATCGGCCTGGAGACGCTCTTCCCGAACGAGGAAAACCCGTTCCCCTGGATGAGCGAGATGATCGACTTGAAGAAGGAGCGCAATTTCTTCGAAACCCGTGTGATCGAGTATCAGTCGGGTGGTGCACTGTCCTGGGATTGAACAGAAAGAGATTACAAGAATTGTTCTCGTCGACACACCGCACCGCAGAGTGCGGCCGCGACGAGGGCGCTGGTGTTCATGGTGCTGGGGTTTCCCTCCAACATCATGGATCGCTTCACGCTGACCAACATGCGTGGAGTGCTTCAAAAGGTTGATTTTTCAACTTGACTAGGAGAATAGAGAAATGGCAACTGCAAAGAAAGCGCCGGCTAAGAAAGCCGCTGCAAAGAAGGCTCCGGCCAAGAAGGCACCCGCCAAGAAGGTAGCGGCAAAGAAGGCTCCGGCGAAGAAGGTCGCAGCCAAGAAGGCGCCCGCCAAGAAGGTAGCGGCCAAGAAGGCTCCGGCGAAGAAGGCCGCTGCCAAGAAGGCGCCCGCCAAGAAGGCCGCTGCGAAGAAGGCGCCTGCCAAGAAGGCAGCCGCCAAGAAAGCGCCGGCGAAGAAGGCCGCTGCGAAGAAAGCGCCTGCCAAGAAGGCCGCGGCCAAAAAGCCCGCTGCCAAGAAAGCAGCGAAAAAGCCCGCTGCCAAAAAGGCCGAAGCGAAGCCCGCCGCCGTAGCGCCTGCACCCGCGGCGCAAACGACGCTGAACCCGCAGGCAGCCTGGCCGTTTCCGACGGCCAGCAAGCCCTGACTCGTTCAGAGGTCTTGAAGGCACAAGCCCGGCACCGCAAGGTGTCGGGCTTTTTTCATTGCAGGCCCAGCGCCTTCGGATCGACGGCGTAGTTCTGCGGCCCGCGCTGCGCGATCTTCAGCGCCCCCAATTGATTGCCGAGCGCCGCACAGCGCGCGAGCGGCCAGCCCTTTTCCAGTCCGAACAGCAGCGCGCCGCGCCAGGCATCGCCGCAGCCCGTGGGTTCGACCACGGCCGTGGGCGTGACGGCAGGCACGTGCGCCCGCTCGCCGTTCACCCACACCTCGCAGCCCTCGGCGGCCAGCGTCACGACCAGGCCGCGCACGCGCTGCGACATCTCGGCCAGGCTCCAGCCGGTGCGCTGCGAGAGCATCTTGGCCTCGTAGTCGTTGACCACCACCCAGCTCGCCAGCTCCACGAAGTGCGCCAGCTCCTTGCCGTCGAACATCGGCAGACCCTGGCCCGGATCGAAGACGAAGGGAATGTCCGCGGCCTTGAACTGTTCGGCATGCTGGAGCATCGCCTCGCGGCCGTCGGGCGCCACGATGCCGAGCCGGATATCGTCGCGCGCGGCGACGCGCGTGATGTGGGCCTGCTGCATCGCCCCCGGATGGAAGGCCGTGATCTGGTTGTTGTCGCGGTCGTTCATGATCATCGCCTGCGCGGTGAAGTTGTCGTCCACCTGACGAACGAACTCGGTGCTGATGCCCAGCATGCGCAGGCGCTCGAGATAGTCGCCGCCGTCGCTGCCGACCGTGGCCATCGGCAGCGCCGTACCGCCCAGGGCATGCAGGCTGTAGGCGATATTGCCGGCGCAGCCCCCGAAGTCGCGCCGCAGGCCGGGCACCAGGAAGGAAACGTTGAGGATGTGCAACTGGTCGGGAAGGATCTGGTCGGCGAACCGTCCTTCGAAAGTCATGATGGTGTCGAACGCGAGAGAACCGCAAATCACTGCTGCCATGGTGGGGCCACTGGTTGGATGAACGAAGAAGAAGCGGAAGAGTCTTGAAACTCAGGGATAGAGTGCCTCGACCCGGAAACCCGCGACCGGCGGCAGCGCAGCGGCCTCGGCTCCGGTGAGGTTCAACGACAGGGCCGCCGCGCGCTCGGCGCCCGCGGGCAATACCGGCGGAGCGCCGAACTCGCCGGGCATGATGACGCGCCGCACCACGGCACGTTCCTGCGTGTCGAGCAGCGTCAGTTCGACCGCCGGCATCGCCAGTGGCACGTTCGCGCCGTTGCGCAGCGTGAAGCTCAGCTGGAAGCCGTCGCCGCTCTTGTCGCGCGCGAACGAGGCGCCGTCGATCTTGATGTCGTCGATCTGGCGCAGCGCGGACAGCTCGCAGCCCAGCGCGCCGCACAGCCCCGCGAGCAACGGCCGCAGCGAGGGCTGGCGCGCGACGATCAGGTCGCGCTCCTGGTACAACACCTGCACGATCAGCAGCAGCGCGGCCAGGATGGCAACGCCGATCAGCGAGCGCCTCACCCAGAGCCGCCGCCAGAAGGACGCCGATTCAGGAGCCCCCAAAGTCGGCATCGACATCGCGGGCGCCTGCGCCGACAGATCCGCTTCGCTGGGCGCCGATGCCAGCAGGGGCATGCGGTTCGACAGGGCTCCCTTCGCCGCACGGGCCTTGGCCTTGGCGATCTTGGCGGACTTCGCGCGCGCTCGACGCAGCGCCTTCGCAAACTGCGAGTTGTCGACTTCCTCGACCATCGGGGGCGGCTGATCGTCCTCCGCCTCCACCCTGGGCAGCGCCAGGTCGATGTCCGGGAAGCTCAGGGGCGGCGGCGGCGGCGGCCGAACCGCCGCGCGGCCGCGATCCGCCAGCAGAAGCGCCTCGGCCTCCGGCCATGAGGCGGGCACATCACCGCTGCCGAAGTGCAACGGATCGGCACGCGGCGGCGGCTGCGCCGCTGCCGCCGCGTCGGCAGGAGGCGGCGCGACAGCTTCCTCGTCCGGCAGAGCTTCCTGCTCGTCGTCGAGAAAGTCGGCTTCGGCGATCGTCGCCGGGGTGG
>DASXKG010000550.1:0-6010 GCA_036496965.1 Variovorax sp. | reverse complement strand
GGGTTGCACGCGTTCGGCCACCCAGCCCTGCACCGACTTCAGCGCCGCCGGAACGCCCGCAGCATCGGTCCCGCCTGCCATCGCCATGTCGGGCTTGCCACCGCCCTTGCCGCCGACCTGCTGGGCGACGAAGTTGACCAGTTCGCCGGCCTTGACCCGGACCATGGTGTCGGCGGTGACGCCGGCGGCGAGCTGCACCTTGCCGCCATCCACGGCTGCCAGCACGATCGCCGCGGTCTTGAGCTTGTCCTTGAGCTTGTCCATGGTGTCGCGCAAGGTCTTGGCGTCAGCCCCGTCCAGCTTGGCGGCCAGCACCTTGACGCCCCTGACCTCGACCGCCTGCGCCAGCAGTTCGTCGCCCTTGGAAGAGGCGAGCCGGCCCTTGAGCGAACCCACCTCGCGCTCCAGCAGGCGCACCTGCTCCAGCATCTGCGCCAGCCGCCCCTGCAACTCGGAAACCGGCGTCTTGAGGGTGGCGGCCGCGCTCTGCACGGTGGCTTCGAGCTGCTGCAGATAGGCCAGCGCATGGCCGCCGGTGACGGCCTCGATGCGCCGCACGCCGGCGGCCACGCCGCCTTCGCCGACGATCTTGAACATGCCGATGTCGCCGGTGCGCGCCACATGGGTGCCGCCGCACAGCTCGCGGCTGCTGCCGATGTCGAGCACCCGCACGGTCTCGCCGTATTTCTCGCCGAACAGCATCACGGCACCGGTCTTCTGCGCCGACTCCATGTCCATCACGCGCGCCTGCGTCGGCAGGTTGGCGAGGATCTCGGCATTCACCCGGCGCTCGATCTCGATCGTCTGTTCGGACGTCACGGGTGTGTTGTGCGCGAAGTCGAAGCGGGTCTTGTCCGCGTCGACCAGCGAGCCCTTCTGCTGCACATGGCCGCCCAGCACTTCGCGCAGCGCCTTGTGCATGAGGTGGGTGACGCTGTGGTTGCGCATGGTGGCGGCGCGGCGCTCGGTGTCGACACGGGCCGTGACCGCATCGCCGACCTTGAGCGTGCCCTGGGTCTGCGTGCCGTGGTGGCCGAAGACATCGGCCTTGATCTTTTGCGTGTCCTCCACGCCGAACTGCAGGCCCTCCGCCACCAGCACGCCCTGGTCGCCGACCTGGCCGCCGCTCTCGGCGTAGAAGGGCGTGCGGTCGAGCACGACGATGCCGGGCTGGCCCTCGACCAGCTGCTGCACCGGCGCACCCTCGAAGTACAGCGCCGCCACGGTGGCCTTCTCTTCGAGGTGCTCGTAGCCGGTGAAGGCGTTGCCGGCCCCGCTGTATTCGACGGCGCGTTCCATGCGGAACTTGCCGGCGGCGCGGCCGGCGGCCTTCTGCTTTTCCATGGCGGCATGGAAGCCGGCCTCGTCCACCGCCACGCCGCGCTCGCGGCAGACGTCCGCCGACAGGTCGAGCGGGAAGCCGTAGGTGTCGTGCAGCTTGAAGGCCACCTCGCCCGGCAGCACCTTGGCGCCCGCGCCGCTTGCGGCGCCTTCAGCCGCCAGCGCGGCGTCGAGGATTTCCATGCCCATGGCCAGGGTCTCGAAAAATCGCTCTTCCTCGGCCTTGAGCGTGTCGGCGATGCGCTTCTCGTCGGCGCGCAGCTTGGGATAGGCATCGCCCATCAGCGCCACCAGGTCGGGCACCAGCCGGTGGAAGAAGGGCTTCTTCTGGCCCAGCTTGTAGCCATGGCGGATGGCGCGGCGCACGATGCGGCGCTGCACGTAGCCGCGCCCCTCGTTCGACGGGATCACGCCGTCGGCCACCAGGAAGGCGGTGGCGCGGATGTGGTCGGCGATGACGCGCAGGCTCTTGTGGCCCAGGTCGCGCTCGCCGGTCTCGCGCGCGGCGGCCTTGACCAGCGCATCGAAGAGATCGATCTCGTAGTTGCTGTGCACATGCTGCAGGATCGCGGCCAGCCGCTCCAGCCCCATGCCGGTGTCCACGCAGGGCGCGGGCAGCGGCTTGACGCTGCCGTCGGGCTGCATGTCGAACTGCATGAACACGTTGTTCCAGATCTCGATGTAGCGGTCGCCGTCCTGATCGGGGCTGCCCGGCGGACCGCCCGCGATCTCCGGGCCATGGTCGTAGAAGATCTCGCTGCACGGCCCGCAGGGACCGGTATCGGCCATCATCCAGAAGTTGTCGGACATGTAGCGGGCGCCCTTGTTGTCGCCGATGCGCACCACGCGCTCCGGGGGCAGGCCGATTTCCTTCGTCCAGATGTCGTAGGCCTCGTCGTCCTCGATGTACACCGTGGCCCACAGCTTGTCGGCCGGCAGCCCGTAGACCTGCGTCAGCAGTTCGAAGGCCCAGGTGAGCGACTCGCGCTTGAAGTAGTCGCCGAAGCTCCAGTTGCCCAGCATCTCGAAGAAGGTGTGGTGGCGCGCGGTGTAGCCGACGTTCTCGAGGTCGTTGTGCTTGCCGCCGGCGCGCAGGCAGGCCTGGACCGATGCGGCGCGCACGTAGGGCCGCTTGTCGCTGCCGAGGAACACGTCCTTGAATTGCACCATGCCGGAGTTGGTGAACATCAGGGTCGGGTCGTTGGCCGGCACGAGCGAACTCGACGGCACCACGGTGTGGCCCTTGGCCGCGAAGAAGTCGAGGAAGGTCTTGCGGATGTCGGCGACGCTGGAGGTGGGCTGGCTCATCGTGGGTTGGCTGGTGCAAAGGTGGCGAGCCCACCTAACTGCTTGATTCGCTTGAACATTCGATTATAGGTTTCGCCTCCTCGCAGGGCCCGGCCGAGCCTCAGCCGCCGCCCGCACCGGCGATCGATGCGGGCGGCCGCGCGGCGACGGCGCCGGCCCGCGCGCGCTCGACGCCGCGCAGCACCGCGCGAATCAGGCGCTCGGCATCGAAAGGCTTGCCGATGAAGTCGTTCATGCCGGCCTCGAAGGCGCCCTGGCGTTCGGCCACCAGTGCGCTGGCGGTGAGTGCGATGACGGGCAATGCCGCGAGCCCGAGCTCGTCCCGGATCAGGCGCGTGGCGCCCATGCCGTCGAGCACGGGCATGTGGACGTCCATCAGCACGAGGTCGAAGTCCGCCGGCCCGGCACGCAGGCGCTCGACCGCCTCGCGGCCGTCGCGCGCCACGCCGACCCGCGCGCCTTCGCGCTCGAGGATGTGCTGGCAGATCAGCAGATTGACGGCCGTGTCGTCCACGACCAGGAGGCGCAGGCCCACCAGGCGAGCCTCGCCCGGGGCCGCAGGCAGGCCATCGGCCACCGGACCGCGCTCGACGGCCAGGGGAAGGCTGACCCAGAATTCACTGCCGCGCCCCGGCGCGCTGAACACTCCGCATTCGCCGCCCATCAGCTCGGTCAGCTGCTTGACGATCGACAGGCCGAGGCCGGTGCCGCCGAAGCGCCGCGTCGTCGATGCGTCGGCCTGCGTGAAGGGCGTGAACAGGCGCCGCTGCACCTCGGCGTCGATGCCGATGCCGGTGTCGATCACGGCGAAGCGCAAGCGCAGGCCCGGCGCTTGCGCCGGCTGCCCCTCCTCGGCGCGCACCGACAGCCGCACCGACCCCTGGGCCGTGAACTTGATTGCATTGCTCAGCAGGTTCACGAGGATCTGGCGGATTCGCGTGACGTCCCCGCGCAGGTGCGGGGGCAAGGAAGACGCCGCCTCGAGCGAGATGGCGACGCCCTTGTCCGCAGCGCTGACGGACATGATCCCGATCACGCCGTCGAGCAACGCCTGCAGTTCGAACTCGCCTTCTTCGAGCGTCATCTCGCCGGCCTCGATCTTCGAGATATCGAGCACGTTGTTGATGACGCCCAGCAGCGCATGGCTGGCCGCATTGATCTTCAGCAGGAAGCTGCTCTGGGTTGCGTCCAGCGTGGTGCGGCGCAAGAGCTGGACCAGCCCGATGACCGCGTTGAGCGGCGACCGGATCTCGTGGCTCATGTTGGCCAGGAATTCGCTCTTGGCGCGGCTGGCCGATTCCGCCTGCGCGCTGCGCTTGTTGAGCGTGAGATTCAACCGCTCCAACTGGTCTTCGGCGTGCTTGCGCTCCGTCAGGTCGGAGCCGATGGCAATGAAGCCGACCACCTGGTTGTCGGCGTCGCGCAACGAACTGACGTTCAGGTGCACCGCGACCCGGCGGCCATCCTTGCGCACGTAGGTCCATTCGCGCGGCCGCCCCAGGTCGGCGCCGGCCGACGGCGTGAAGACCTCGCAGCGCTGGAGCGGCCGGCCGAGCTCGGCCGACAGGGCCGCGCTGCGGGCCTGCAGTTCGGCCGCATCGTGGAAGCGGGTCATCTCGACGCGCTCCACCACCTCGGCCGCCGAATAGCCCAGCAGGGCCTCGGCAGCGGGATTGAAGACGGTCACCACGCCGTCGACGTCGGTGGCGATGATGGCGCTGGCCGCATCGGCCAGAATCGCCCGCTCACGCCGGGACAGTGCCGCCAGCTGCGCGGTGCGCTCGCTCACCTGCTGCTCCAGCGTCGCGTTCAGTTCGAGGATGCGCGCCTTGCTGGCCTGCTCGTGCGTGATGTCGCGCACGGTCTGCGCGGCACCGATCACCTGGCCACCGGCCGAGCGGATCGGCGCCGCGGCCACCGACACGGCGACGGGCGATCCCTCCCGGTGCCGCCTGAAGGTCTCGAAGGCGGCCACCGAACGGCCCTGCGCGATGTGCTGGAGCAGCGTGTCTTCCTCGTGCGCGAAGTCCGGCGGCAGCAGCAGCCTGCGCGTGGTCTGCCCCAGCGCCTGCTCGGCGCTGTAACCGAAGATCTTGCTGGCGCCGTCGTTCCAGTCGGTGATCCGGCCGTCCAACCCGCAGGCGATGATCGCGTCGTTCGAACTGGTCACGATGGCGGCCAGCCGCGAGCGCTGCTCGCTCGCCTGGCGCTGGCGCTGCGCAGCCGATTGGCCGGCCAGGGACAAGAGCGCCGACAGCACCGACAGCGTCGCTCCGCCGAAGAAGATCCACCACGGACTGCGCAGGTTCAACTGCTTCCAGAACAGCGGCAGCGCCGTCACCTCGACCTGCCACTGGCGGCCGAAGAGCGCCAGCGGGAGCACGCGCTGGAGACTCGCGTCGGCCGCGGCGCCCTGCCCCCCCGAGACGAAGAAGGGCTGCGGCCGGCCGCCGTCGGTCACGTCGGCCAATGCCATGGCGAACTGGCCGTCCTGGAAGTCGAGGCCGCTCAGCACCCGGTCGGCGAGCAGCGGCGTATAGACCCAGCCGAAGGCATCCTCCGGCGTCCCGCGCGCCGCCGCCGACTGCGCGCTGCGCAGCTGCAGCCGTTCGAGCTGGGTCTCGGCCTTGTAGATGGGCAGCAGGAGCAGGAAGGAGCGGCGGTCGCCCTGCTGCGTCACCAACAGGTCGATCGGCGCCGTCATCACCGGTTCGCCCGTCACCATGGCCTGCTGCGCTGCGGCGCGCCGCAGCGGCTCCGAAGCGATGTCCAGTCCGATCGCCGGCGTCGTGGGATCGGAAGGTTCGAAGTACTGGATGATGTAGCGCTCGCCATCGTTCGGCCCGATCTGGTGCACCTTGAAATCGGGCTTGCCATCGAGCCGCGCCGCGCCGACGAACGCGGCCTCCTCGGCCGCCGGCACGCGCCGCACGTAGCCGAAGCCGTTCGACCCGGGGAACTCCTTCTGCAGGTCGCGCGAGGCGCAGAACTGGGCAAAGCCCAGCCGCGTGATGCCGTTCTCGCCGCCGGCCGCAAGGACGGCGCCGCGCGCGGCGCGCAGCCCGTATTCGAAGAGATGCATGCGCGCTGACACCTGGTCGGCCGCGCGCCGCGACAGCGAATCGAAGCGCCTCTGGGCCAGCTCGGCGTTGTAGTCGGCCTGCCACAGCGCGGCACCGACGGACAGGGACAGCCCCGCCACCAGCCAGACCAGGGAGCGTGGGGAATGCCGAAGCAAGGATGAGAAGGTCAAGGGTGTGCGCCGAACGTCATCGCGGCCTCCCGGGCCTGCGGGCTCGTCATTTTCATCGCGGCATTCTGCCGGAACCCCCGTCGGCTCCCGCCCCCCTCGAGTCCCTCG
>DASXKG010000549.1:0-4169 GCA_036496965.1 Variovorax sp. | reverse complement strand
CCACGGCTTTGCACGACTGCTTCTCTCGCCCCTCACCGGCCGCAGGCACCAGTTGCGCGTGCACTGCGCCGCGCTCGGCATGCCGATCCTGAACGATGCGATCTACCCGCGCCTGCGGCCCGAAGGTCAGGACGACTTCGGCCAGCCGCTCCAGCTGCTGGCCAAGGAGATCGCCTTCGTCGACCCGGTGACCGGCGCCGATCGACACTTCACGAGCCCGCGGTCGCTGGCGCTGCCGCTGGCGCCAAGGTGACGGCGCGCCGGGCCGGCGCACACTAAAGTCCGATGCACCGCCATCGCGCAGCAAGCACCACTGGAGACCACCGACATGGACACCACCCAACTCTTCTCCCTCAAGGGCCGCACCGCACTCATCACCGGCGGCTCGCGCGGCATCGGCCGCATGATCGCCGAGGGCTTCCTGGCCCAGGGCGCGCGCGTCTACATCTCGGCGCGCAAGGCGGCGGCCTGCGACCAGGCCGCCAAGGAACTCTCGGCCTTCGGCCACTGCGTCTCACTGCCGGCGGACGTATCGACGGTGGCGGGCGCGCAGGCCCTCGCGGCGGCCTACGCCAAGCACGAAGGCACGCTGGACATCCTGGTCAACAACGCCGGCGCCGCCTGGGGCGCGCCGTATGACGAGTTTCCAGAAAGCGGCTGGGACAAGGTGGTGGACCTGAATCTCAAGACCCCCTTCTTCCTGACCCAGGCGCTGACGCCGATGCTCAAGAAGGCGGCCACGGACCACCTGGCCAAGGTGATCAACATCGCCTCGATCGACGGCATCTCGGTCAATCCCCAGGAGACCTATTCGTACGCGGCCAGCAAGGCCGGGCTGATCCAGCTCACCCGCCGCATGGCCTTGCGGCTGGCGCAGGACCGCATCGTGGTCAGCGCGATCGCGCCCGGCGCCTTCGCCTCCGACATGAACAAGGATGCGCGCGACCATGGCGACGAGATCAAGGGCCACATTCCCGCGGGCCGCATCGGCACGCCGGAAGACATGGCCGGGGCGGCGATCTATCTGGCGTCGCGTGCCGGCTACTATGTGATGGGCTCGACCCTGGTCGTCGATGGCGGTGTGACGCACGCGCGCTGAATGAACCGATTCACCAGCGCGGAACCGGCTCGTCCTTGAGCTGCCGCCGCAGCGCATCGTAATCGGGCATCACGCTCTCGACGGTTTCCCAGAAGCGCGGGCTGTGGTCCATCACGCGCAGATGGCTCAGCTCGTGCGCCACCACGTAGTCGATCACCGGCATCCGGAAGTGCACCAGCCGCCAGTGCAGCCGGATGCCGCCGTCGGCGCTGGCGCTGCCCCAACGGGTGGAGGCATTGGACAGCGACAGCCGGTTCCAATGCACGCCGAGCCGCGGCGCGAAATGATCGAGCCGTTCGATGAAGATGCGTCGGGCCTGTCGCATCAGCCAGGCCTGCGCGGCATCGCGGATCTGCGAAGCGCTGGCGTTGCGCGCCAGCGCGAGACGCAGGGTCGGCGGCGCGTCGCTGGCATCGAGCACTGCGCCGACGCCTTCGAAGGCGTGATGCGGATCGAGCCGGGCGATGACCTGCTGGCCGAGGAAGGGAAAGACCACGCCGTCCTGCCACTGGATGCGCGCCGATTCCAGCCGCGCCTGCCGCTGGCGGGTCTCGTCCAGCTTGCGCAGGATCCAGTCGCCCTTCTCCTGCACCGCGGCGTCGACGTCGCGCAGTGCCACCCAACGCGGCGCGCGCACCGACAGGCCCTCGGCGCCGACCACGAAACCGATGGTGCGGCGCTTGCCGCGCGTGAACTCATAGGCCACGCGCGCGTGGCCCAGCATCAGCTCGCGCGTGGCCCGCGGATGAACGAAGCTCGCCGGCGCCAGCGCATCGGCCAGCGCGAGGGGCGGCCGCGGATCATCGGCCGGCCGGCGCTCGCCGGCTGCCCGGCCGGCAGGCGCAGGTGCAGGCTCATCGAAGAGGTCGCGCGTGAACTGCATCAGGCCACGCATACCGTCAATCAGGCCGCGCGGGCCGTGGTGGCGGCCGGGGCCGCGGCATAGGCCTCGGGATCGAGGCGGTGCATCTCGCCCTCGATCCAGGCCTCGACCTCGCGCATCAGCTCGTCCGGGCGGCGCCCGACGCTCGGGATGGCCGGCCCGATCGACACGTCGACCACGCCCGGGAACTTGATGAAGGCCTTGCGCGGCCAGACCCTGGCCGAGGTCACGGCGATCGGCACCACCGGCACCCCGGTCTCGCAGGCGAGCCGCGTGCCGCCGGTCTTGTAGGTGCCCTTTTTCCCGCGCGGGATGCGTGTGCCTTCGGGAAACATGATGATCCAGATGCCCTGCTCCAGCAGCTTGCGGCCCTGCGCCACCACCTTGTTGAAGGCCTGCGTGCGCTGGCTGCGATCGATGTGGATCATGTCCAGGCGGGCCATCGCCCAGCCGAAGAAGGGCACGTAGATCAGTTCCTTCTTGAAAACGAAGGCCAGCGGATGCGGCATCAGCGTGGGCATCAAGAAGGTCTCGTAGGTCGACTGGTGCTTGACCAGCAACACGCAGCCCGCGAGTGCATCGGTCGGCAGGTTCTCCATGCCGGTGACGCGGGCCTGGATGCCCAGCAGCAGCCGCGCCCCGCCGATGGCCCAGCTCAGCCAGCGCACGGCCATCCAGTACAGCGGCACGCCGCGCTTCCAGAGCGAGTTGACGCACATGATGATGCCCCAGGGCACCACGGTGACGAGCATCCACAGCGCGTGGACCAGGGAACGCAGGAAGGCCATCAGACAGCCACTTTCAGCAAGGCCCGCGCTTCGCGCTCGAGCAGGAAGTCGACGAAGGCCGCGAGGTCTTCGTGCACCTGGGTGTTGGCCGGATAGTCGGGCGGCAGCGGCACGCCGCGGCAGGCGTCGCCCATGCCGGTCAGCAGCAGGTGCGGTTCGCAGCCGGCCGCGGCACCGGCCTGCAGGTCGCGCAGGCTGTCGCCGGCGGTCGGCACCTGCGCCAGGTCGATGCCGTAGCGCTCGCCGATCTGGTGGAACAGGCCCGGCTTCGGCTTGCGGCAGTCACAGCCCTCGTCGGGGCTGTGCGGACAATAGAACACCGCGTCGACCCGTCCGCCGACGGCCGCCAGCATCTTGTGCATCTTGGCGTGCATCGCATTCAGCGACGCCACGTCGAACAGGCCGCGACCCAGGCCCGACTGGTTCGACGCGATCACCACGTGCCAGCCCGCATGATTGAGCCGGGCCACCGCCTCCAGCGCGCCGGGCAGCGGCGTCCACTCGATGTCGCTCTTGACGAAGTCCTCGCGGTGCAGGTTGAGCGTGCCGTTGCGGTCGAGGATGACGAGTTTCATGGTGTGTCTTTCGCTTCGATCCGACGCCGCTCGACCCATTGCCCTGTGATTTCTCCGAAGTAATGAAGGCTCGAACGCGTCATCCAGTCAGCCGGCATTACTGCCGTCTCGGGACCGACGCCATCGGCGAAGTAGCCAAAGGTCTCGTGGAAACTGGAATGCATGCCGATCGCGCCGTCAATCAGATCGGCCCGCTCGGGATGCAGTGCCGGATACAGATCGACTTCCCGCGAAACGAGCAGTGCCTCCGGCGGCTCGTCGATCAACAGCAGGACGGCCTGACTGCCGACCACCACCATTGAGTTTTCGTTGGCGATGGCAGCCGAGGCCCGCAGGACATGCTTCAGTTCATCCAACTTCATGGCAATTCAGCCTGGTTGCGTCCCTCTTGCAACAGTTTCAGACGCTCCGCTTGCGCGACAAGGCCGCCGAGCGGCGAAACGCTTCGCATGAGCGTGCCATGTTCCGTCTCCGCCAGCGCAGCACGTGCCAGTTCGGGCAGCTCCTTGCCAAGCAACTGTTCCCACTCGAGCCAGAGCGAGTCGGACTTCGTCGCACCGGCCTGCGCACGCCAGCGATTCAAGGTGCTGGATGCGCGAAATCGAAGCGCGGGCTCGGAACGCAGCGCATCGATGGCCTTGCGGTGCAGGGCCAAGGAAAACTCATCGAGTTGCTGCTGCCTGTTCATCGCGAAGATTATTGAGCCGACGACATCACGCCGCGAGGCGTTCGAGCTGCGCCACGCGCTTCATCGCGTCGTGCAGCAACTTCAGGAGACCGAGCCGGTTGAGCCGCAGGTCGGACTGCTCGGCGTTCACCATCAC
>DASXKG010000548.1:0-4505 GCA_036496965.1 Variovorax sp. | reverse complement strand
TGATTCTCAAGGTTATATAGTGGTTTGCCCTATGGAGTTTCAGCGCCCCAACAGATATCTTCCATGGAAGATGAATGCCAAGGGCGCGACATTTCTTCCCGTCGCGCGAGCTCTTCTCCACGAGGTGAAACCAATGCAAATGCCATTTGCCCGTCTGCTGGGACTTGCCGCTGCCGGCGTCTTCTTCTGCGCTTGCGTCGCAGCGCAGGAGCCCATCAAGATCGGCTTCGTCGGGCCCTACACCGGCCCGTTCGCGGTGGCGGGCCAGTCGTTCCGCTACGGCGTCGAGGCGTATATGGCCCTCAACGGCGCCAGTGTCGGAAACCGGCCGGTCGAAGTGATCTACAGGGACAGTGCAGGCGCCGACCCCACGCTCGCCAAGCGTCTGGCGGAAGAGCTCGTCGTCAAGGACAAGGTGGCCATGCTGGGCGGCTTCTACCTGAGCCCGGAAGTGGCAGCGACCGCCCCGGTTGCAAACGCCGCCAAGGTGCCCTTGTTCATCGTCAACGCCGCCACCCCTTCACTGATGAAGATGTCGCCCTACTTTGTCCGCATGGGCCAGTCGATCAACCAGCCGGCGGAGCTGGCTGCGACCTACGCGCGCCAACAGGGCAAGTCACGGGGCTTCGTCGCGGTCGGGGACTACGGCCCAGGGCACATCGTGGAGCAGTCGTTCATGGCCAGGTTCTCGGCGGAAGGCGGGCAAATGGTCGGCAACATGCGCGTCCCGCTGAACACCACCGACTTCGCTCCGGTCGTAGAGCGCATCGCCAACGCCAACCCCGACGTGCTTGAGGTTTTCCTCCCGCCTGGCGCTGCCTCCGTGGGCTTCATCAAGGCGCTGGCGGCGCGCGGGCTGACGCAGAAGGTGTTGATCATCGGCCAGGGCGAGGCCGAGGACAGCGACCTGCCGCTGTTCGACGACTCGATCGTCGGCTTCAAGTCCATCATCTACATCGACGCGAACGCCACGAACGCGGAGAACACGGCCCTCGCCGGCTGGCTGCTGAAGAACGTCGGGCCCACGGCGCGTCCCAACTCATTCAGTATCGGCGCGTACGACGCCATGCACCTGGCCTACAAGATGATTCGCGACCAGGCGGGCAAGCCATTCAACGGCGAGGCAGGCGTCAAGTCGCTGGCCGGCTATACGTGGAAGAGCCCGCGTGGCAACGTGACCATCGACCCGGCCACCCGCGAACTGGTGCAGAACTTCTACTTGCGCGAGGTGGTGAAGGACAGCGACGGCACGAAGCGCAACAAGCTCGTGAAGACCTGGGAGCAGGTGAACCCCGCGACGCTGAACTGAAGCAGCGCTTCGAGAACTCCCACCGATCGGACACCCGTGGACACCATTGCCTTCATCCTCCTGTACGGTGTGTCGTATGGCCTGGTCCTGTGCCTGATCGCACTCGGCCTTGTCGTCACCATGGGCCTGATGCGGGTCGTCAATCTCGCGCATGGCGCGTTTGCCGCCATCGGCGGGTACCTGGCGATCAGCCTGATGCAACAGCAGGGCTGGCCCTATGCGGTCGCGGTGCCGGCCGCCGTGCTCGCGGTGGCGGTCTTAGGCGTCGCCGCCGAGCGCCTGCTCTATGTGCACCTGTACAAGCGCAGCGACCTCGATCAGGTGCTGGTGACGATCGGCTTCAACTTTGTCGTGATCGCATTGCTGACGATGTGGTTTGGACCGAACGTCACGCCGCTCGACCTCCCCGCCTATCTCAAGGGCAACGTCGATCTCGGGATCCGCGAGTTCGAGGTGTACCGCGTCGTCTCGGCCGTCATCTGCCTGGTGATCATCGGCGCACTGTGGTGGGTGTTCGAGCGCACCAGCACGGGCGCACGGCTTCGTGCCGCGGTCGACAACCGTGGCATGGCCCAGGCCATGGGCATGAACGTGCCGTTGCTCTTCTCGGCGACATTCGCGCTGGGGTGTGGCCTCGCCGCGCTCGGTGGCGTCCTGGCGGCGCCCATGTTGCCGATGGAGCCGATGTGGCCGCTCAAGCACCTGGTGCTGGTGCTGGTGATCGTGGCGCTTGCCGGGCACGGGCAGGTGACGGCCTCGGTGGCGGTCGCGGTGATCGTCGGCCTTGTCGAGACGGCCGGCCGCTATTTCTTCCCGCAGTCGGGGGCCTTTCTCATCTACCTGCTTCTCATCGGGCTCATCGTGTGGCGGCCCGACGGCCTGCTCGCCCGTACCTGGACGGCCTGAAACCATGAACCCTGTTCCACGTCATTCCATCCTCGGCCGACACCACTGGCGCGCGGGAGAGTTTGTCTGGCTGGCCGTCGCGGTGGCCTGCTACTTCCTCTTTCCGCAGTACCTGTCGCTCGGTACCTCTGTGCTGATCATGGTGCTGCTGGTGCTGTCGTACGACCTGTTGCTGGGATTTTCCGGCGTGCTTTCCTTCGGCCACGCGGTCTTCTTCGGTCTCGGTGCCTTCACCGCCGGATGGCTCTCCCTGGCAGGGTGGACGGAGCCTGTAAGCGCGGTGCTGGTGGCCGGCATCGCAGCGGCCGCGCTGGCTGCACTGGTCGGTCCCTTTCTGTTGCGGCTGACGGGCCTGCCGCTGCTGATGGTCACGCTGGCGCTCGGCGCACTGGTGTTCGAGGCAGCCCACAAGGCCACGGACATCACGGGTGGCGACGACGGTCTGGCCGGTATCCAGTTCGCACCCATCCTCGGGCGGTTCGAATGGGGGCTGGGTGGCAGCACGGCCTACCTGTACGTGTTGAGCTGGCTGGTGGTGCTGTTCGTGCTGCTCAAGCGGGTGGTCGCCTCGCCTTTCGGGGTGATGCTGCAAGGTGTGCGCGAGAACCCGGCGCGCATGCGGCTGATCGGCAATCGTGTGCTGCCGCACCTCACCGTGGCCTACACGATCAGCGCCGCCGCGGCTGGCGTTGCCGGCGCCTTGTTCACCCAGGCGAACGCCTTCGTGGGAACAGGGGTCCTCGCGCTCGACACATCGGTCGATGTGCTGGTCATGCTGGTGCTGGGCGGGATCGGGACCCTCTACGGCGCATTCATCGGTGCGCCCGTCTACATGCTGCTGAAGCACTTCTCGTCAGAATGGAACCCGTTCTACTGGATGCTGATCATCGGTGTCCTCCTGATCGCGGTGGTCATGCTCGGCCGGGGCGGGCTGATGGGACTGGGCCAGACCGCGATCGACAAGCTTCGCGGGCGGGAGCACCGGGCATGAGCGCGGCCGTCTGCGCGCTGCAGGCCAGCGGACTGAGCAAGCACTTCGGTGCGCTGCACGTCACGCAGGATGTCAGCCTGACGCTCCCCAGCAGTGCCCGCACCGCCCTGATCGGCCCGAACGGTGCCGGCAAGACCACGCTGGTCAACCTGCTCACCGGCGTGCTGAAGCCCGACGCGGGCAAGCTGCAACTGTTCGGAGAGGAGGTGACGGATGCCTCCGCAGCCGTCCGCACCCGCAAGGGCTTGGTTCGCACATTCCAGATCTCAAGCCTGTTTTCGCAACTCACCGTCTTCGAGAACGTCTTCATCGCCGTCACGCAAGCGGCGGGGCGCAGCTTTCACCTGTGGCGACCGGCCGGACGCGAGCACGACCTGCTGGCGCGCACCGAGGCGCTGCTCGTGCAACTCAAGCTGCAGGACGACCGGCACTGCAAGGTGACGGAGATCGCCTATGGACGGCAACGGCTGGTGGAGATCGCGATCGCGCTGGCGCTGCGGCCCAGGGTGCTGCTTCTGGACGAGCCGGCCGCGGGCATCCCCAGCAATGAACTCGACCTCCTGCACGGCGCCATCGCCAGCCTGCCGGCGGACATCGCAGTGCTGATGATCGAACACGACATGGAGATGGTCCGGATGTTCGCCTCCGAGGTGGCGGTGCTGGTGAATGGCGCCTTGCTGATGTCCGGCAAGCCGAGCGACGTGATGTCGCATCCCGAGGTTCAGGCGGTCTACCTCGGCTCGGCCGGGAAGAAGCGCTTCGAGGGAGCCCCTGCATATGCTTGAAACCAGGAAACTGACCGGCGGCTGGGGGCCCACGCTGGTGGTCGAAGACCTGAGCCTGCGCGTGGCCGCGGGCGAGACCGTCGCGATCATCGGGCGCAATGGTGTCGGCAAGAGCACGTTGCTCGAGTTGCTCATCGGGCGCGCTCAACGTCGCGGCGGCAGCATCGTGCTGGACGGAGGTGAGCTCACAGGGCTGGCATCGCACGCGCGCGCGCGTCGCGGGTTGGGCTATGTGCCGCAAGGCCGCGAGGTCTTTCCCAGCCTGACGGTCGCCGAACATCTTCAGGTCGCGCAGAGGCCAGGCGAATGGACCGTGCGGCGTGTGATGGACCTGTTCCCGCGCCTGGGCGAGCGGCTCGCAAGCCATGGCAAGCAGCTCTCCGGCGGAGAACAACAGATGCTGGCCATCGCCCGCGCACTCCTGGGCAATCCCCGAGCGCTGCTGATGGACGAGCCTTTCGAGGGACTCGCGCCGATCATCGTGGAGCACCTCGTGCACAGCATCCGAAAGATC
>DASXKG010000547.1:0-2430 GCA_036496965.1 Variovorax sp. | reverse complement strand
GATCACGATCTCGATCATGCTGGCGACCATCATGCAGGCGCTCGACACCACGATCGCCAACGTCGCCCTGCCGCACATGCAGGGCAGCCTGCAGGCCTCGCAGGACCAGATCACCTGGGTGCTGACTTCCTACATCGTGGCCGCTGCGATCGCGCTGCCGCTGACCGGCTGGCTGTGCGGCCACTGGGGCCGGCGCAAGGTCTTCATGGTGTCGGTGATCGGCTTCACGATCGCCTCGGCGCTGTGCGGGCTGGCGACCTCGCTGGTCGGCATCGTCGCCGCCCGCCTGCTGCAGGGCGTGTTCGGCGCAGCGCTGGTGCCGCTGTCGCAAGCGGTGCTGCTGGACATCAACCCGCGCGAAAAGGTCGGCCAGGCCATGGCGATCTGGGGCGCGGGCATCATGGTCGGCCCGATCCTCGGCCCCTTGCTGGGCGGCTGGCTGACCGAGAACTTCGACTGGCGCTGGGTCTTCTTCATCAACCTGCCGGTCGGGGTGTTCGCGCTCTGGGGCATCGCGCGCTACCTGCCCGAGAGCCGGCCGCGGGGCGAGCGGCTGGACGTCTTCGGCTTCGTCTCGCTGAGCATCGCCATCGGCCTCTTGCAGCTGTTTCTGGATCGCGGCGAGCAGCTCGACTGGTTCGACTCGTGGGAGATCAAGATCGAAGCGGTGGTCGCACTGGTCGCGTTCGCCTCCTTCGTCATCCACACCTGGACGGTGCAGGGCGTGTCCTTCTTCAACCGCGACCTGCTGAAGGACCGCAACTTCGTCACCGGCCTGCTGTTCGCCTTCATCGTCGGCATGATCCTGTACGGCACCATGGCGCTCTTGCCCAGCTTCCTGCAGGGCCTGATGGACTATCCGGTGGTGTTCACCGGGGCGGTGACCGCGCCGCGCGGCATCGGCACCATGATCGCGATGGTCGTGGTCGGCCGGCTGGTGCAGCGGGTGGACGTGCGGATGATCATGGCCGTCGGCTTCACCCTGACCGCGTTCTCGCTCTGGCAGATGACGCGCCTGACACTGCAGATGGACAGCACGCTGATCATCACCTCGGGCTTCATCCAGGGGCTGGGCATCGGCTTCACCTTCGTGCCGCTGTCCACCGCGACCTTCGCCACGCTGGCGCCGCGCCTGCGCAACCAGGGCACGCCGATCTTCAGCCTGCTGCGCAACATCGGCAGCAGCGTCGGCATTTCCATCGTGCAGGCGCTGTTGACCGAAAACTCGGGCCGGGCGCATGCGACGCTGGCGGCCACGGTGGTGCCTGGCAACTACGGGCTGGCCAATGTGCCGGCGATGCTGGATCCGGCCAGCGCCACGGGGCTCGCGCTGCTGAACGGCGAGGTCACGCGCCAGGCGACGCTGATCGGCTATCTGGACGACTTCGGCATCATGATGGTGGTCACGCTGGTCGCCATTCCGCTGCTGCTGCTGATCCGCAGCCCGCGGCACCTGAACGGCGGCGGCCCCGCCGAAGTGCCGCACTAGAAATCGACGAGCGCCAGCCCGACCGTGAGGATGGTCCGCTTGTTGTTGTAGTCCGCCATGGTGTCGCCATAGCCGTAGAAGAGCTGCGTCTGGAAGCGCAGGTTGCTGCGCGCCGGGTCGCCGATCACCTTCAGCCATTCGAGCAGTATCGACCCGTGGGCGCTGGCACGCAGGTTGTTGCGCACCTGGACGAACAGCTGGTTGTTGCGGTCGACTTGCCAGCCGGCCCTGACTTCGGCACGGCCGTAGTAGTCGCTGATGTCGGGGTTGTCGTCGTCGGCGGCGTTTTCGGCGATGCGCTGCCAGATCTTGCCGGTGATGACGTACTTGTCGCCCATTTCCGCGCCGCCCATCAGGTACACGCGGTTCCAGCTGCGCGAGTAGGGGTTGCCCTGGCCGTTCGATTCGTGGTTCAGGCCCAGTCCTGTGTAGCGCAGCTTCCAGCCGCCGCCGAGATCCAGGTTGAGCGGGTAGCTGTAGATCAGCTCGGGCTCGTGATCGGTGGTGCGGAAGGGCCGGGACAGTTCTTCGTTGAACACCTGCCAGGTCGAGAACTGCAAATAGGCGAACCAGAGCCCGTCCATGTTGTCGGAGTCGCCGGTGAGGATGCCCTGGGCGAGCTTGGTGCGCAGCGACAGGCCGATGCGCATCTCCGTGGATTGATAGGGCATGAAGCTGCCGGTGCGGTCGGGTGCCGGCGAGGTGGGAATCGCCGGCGGCTGGGCGGCGAAGCCGAGCCCGACGCTCAGCGGCCGGTAGCCGCGGAAGCCGAGGGTGCCGCAGCTGCTGTCCTTTTCGAGTTCCCAGAAGCGCGACAAGGGTGAGTACTGGCGGTCGCGACAGCCGTCGTCGCTGGACACGGTGACCACGCGCGTGGCCGGCACGCTGGTATCGACCGGCGGCGCCGGCGGCTGGCCGCTGGCCAGCGCCGGCGGGGCGGC
>DASXKG010000546.1:0-2702 GCA_036496965.1 Variovorax sp. | reverse complement strand
CGCCACCGCGCTCAACGGCGAACCGCTCGGCGCCGAGGCCGTCGCGCTGCAAGATGGCGACGTGCTCGAGCTGGTGGGCACCCGGATGCAGTTCGTCGTCACCTGAATGCTTTAGATGAGCGCGCTGCGCAGGCACGGCGCGCGCATCGCCATCACCTTGCTGCCGGTGCTCCTGGCGCTGGCGAATGTGCTGCATTCGGGGCCGCGTCCGCTGATCGACCGGCTCGACCATTTCATCTACGACGCGCGGCTGCGCGCCACCATGCCGGGCACCCTGGACCCGCGCATCGTCATCGTCGACATCGACGACCCGAGCCTGCAGCAGCTCGGCCAATGGCCCTGGAGCCGCGACATCCTCGGCCGCCTGACGACCGAACTGATGGAGCGCCAGCAGGCCGCGGTGCTCGGTTTCGACGTGCTGTTCGTCGAGCCGGACACGAGTTCGGGCCTGGCTGCCCTGCGCCGGCTGGCCCAGGGTCCGCTGCAGGGGCAGGCCGGCCTGGCGCATGAGATCGAGCAACTCGCGCCCGGCCTCGACCATGACGCCGCCTTCGCCCGCTCGCTCGACGGCCGGCCGGCGGCGCTCGGCTTCTACCTGACCCGGACCACCGCGCCGCGCGACAAGGGCCAGCTGCCCGCGCCCGTGCTGCCGCCCGGCGCCCTGCCCGAGGACCGCGACTTCATCACGCGCTGGAACGGCTTCGTCGGCAGCATTGCGGCATTGGCCCGCGCGGCGCCGGCGGCCGGGTTCCTGAACGTGGTGTACGACAGCGGCGGCAGCCAGGATGGCCTCGTGCGCTCGGTGCCGCTGCTGGCGCGCTACGACGGCACGGCGGCGCAGTCCGGCTACTACGAATCGCTGGCGCTGGCGGTCTGCCGCCTGTCGGTCGGGGCCACCGGCCTGGCGCCGGTCTTCGCGCCCGCGGGCCCGGCCGACGCGGCGCCGCCGCTGGAGGCGTTGCTGCTGCAGACCGCCACCGGGCCGAAGCGGGTGCCGGTCGATGCCACGGCCAGCGTGCTGGTGCCGTATCGGGGGCCCGGCGGCCCGCGCGGCGGTTCGTTCCGCTATGTGTCCGCCGCCGACGTCATTCACGGCGTGCTGGCGCCGGGCGAGCTCAAGGGCAGGGTGGTGCTGGTCGGTTCGACCGCGCCGGGCCTGGAGGATCTGCGCGCCACGCCCGTAGGCGCCGCCTTCGCCGGCGTGGAAGTGCATGCCAACATCGTTTCCGGCCTGCTCGACGGCCGGCTGCCGGCCGTGCCCGACTACGCCCCGGGCTACGAGCTGGTCATGGTGCTCGCGGCCGGGCTGGTGCTGGCCTTCGGCCTGTCGCTGAGCCGCCCGCCGCGCGCCGCGCTGATCGCCCTGCTGACCGCCGCGGCGCTGGTCGGGCTGAACACCTGGCTGTATTTCGGCGCCGGCCTGGTGCTGCCGCTGGCGGCGACGCTGCTGATGGTCGGGCTGGCCTTCGTGCTCAACATGAGCTGGGGCTACTTCGTCGAGGCGCGCGCCAGCCGCAGCCTGGCCCATCTCTTCGGCACCTACGTGCCGCCCGAGCTGGTCGACGAGATGCGCGCCGATCCGCGCCGCTACAGCATGCGGGCCCAGAACAAGGAACTGACCGTGATGTTCTGCGACATGCGCGGCTTCACGCACATGGCCGAGCAGATGGCGCCGGAGGTGCTGCAGGCCTTCCTGAACCGCTTCTTCAGCCGGCTCACCGAGATCATCAGCGCCCATCGCGGCACCGTCGACAAGTACATGGGCGACTGCGTCATGGCCTTCTGGGGCGCCCCGGTCGATGCGCCCGACCATGCCCACATGGCCGTCATGGCCGCCTGCGAGATGGTCGAGGCGGTGCGCGCGCTGAACGAGGTCCACCGGCAGACCGGCCAGCCGCAAATCGGTGTCGGCATCGGCATCAACACCGGCCTGATGAGCGTCGGCGACATGGGCTCGGCGGTGCGCCGCAGCTACACCGTGGTGGGCGACGCGGTCAACCTGGCGTCGCGGCTGGAGGGGCTGGGGCCGCACTATGGCGTGCAGATCGTCGCCAGCGCGTCCACGCAACAGGCGGCCTCCGGATTCGTCTGGCAGGAACTCGACGCCGTGCGCGTCCAGGGCAAGGACCGGATGGTGCGCATCTTCACCCCCGTGGCCCGCGAAAGCCAGGCCAGCCGGGCGCTGCGCGCGGAACAGGCCAGCTGGAGCGAGGTACTTTCGGCCTATCGCGCGCAGGATTGGGAACTATGCCGGGCGCGAATCTCCCCTTTCCTGGGCACGGATGAGCAAAAAGTCCTTTACCAGCTGTACGCGCAGCGTTTAGCCTCGAAGTCGTCGCTGCCCAAGGATCCGCAGTGGGACGGGGCGACGCGATTCGAAAAATCGAAGTAAGTACCTACCAGCTCCAGGCTGAAAGGAAAAGGTCGCGCGACATGCAGGTTCGTGTGTTGGGGTGTTCAGGTGCCATCGCCAAAGACTGCCGCACGACCTCGTTCCTGGTCGACAGCGACCTGCTGGTCGACGCCGGCACCGGCGTCGGCGACCTGAGCCTCGACGAGATGGCCGGCATCGACGACGTGCTGCTGACCCACTCCCACCTCGACCACATCGCGGCGCTTCCCCTGATGCTCGACAGCATCGTCAGCCGCCGCAGCCAGCCGCTGCGCGTGCATGCGCTGCGCGCCACCATCGAGGCGCTGCG
>DASXKG010000545.1:0-3775 GCA_036496965.1 Variovorax sp. | reverse complement strand
GCCGCACCTTGATTGGAGCGGGCTGCGCGGTCGACAGGTCTTCCAGTACCACCACCGGCGCGGGCCGCAAGGCCCAATGCGCAGCGCCTACCCGCAACCCGATGCCGGTGGCCTTCTCGAAGCGCTCGGAGAGCCCGGTCGCGAACTGCGCGTCGTCCGGCAGCAAAATGCGCAGCAGCAGCGCGCCTGCGCCCAGCAGCATCGCCGCGACAATGGCGGCACCGGCAATCCAACGGCGGGCGCGGGTCATGCAGCCAACGTACCCGCGGGACGCGCCAGCGCTGTCGGCCAGGGCCCCTGTCCTGCCCCGGTCGATCGCTATAGTTTGGACCACCCGAACCTGGAGCACTCATGCGAATCTGGAAAAAAGAGATCTCGATCGGCGAATTGACCCTCAGCCACGTCGACACCGCGGTCGCGTTGCTCGGCATCGAGTTCATCGAGGTCGGCGACGACTTCATCCGTGCCCGCGTGCCCGTCGACCGCCGCACCGTGCAGCCCTACGGCATCCTGCACGGCGGCGTGTCGGTGGTCCTGGCCGAGACGCTCGGTTCCTGCGGCGCCCACTATTCGGCGCCCGAGGGCCAGCGCTGCGTGGGCCTGGACATCAATGCCAACCACATCCGTTCCGCCACCTCGGGCTGGGTCACCGGCATTGCCCGTCCCGTGCACCGCGGCCGCACCACCCAGGTCTGGCAGATCGACATGCACAACGACGCCGGCGACCTCAGCTGCGTTTCGCGCATCACGATGGCCGTGCTGGCGCAACCCGCAGCGCAAAAGTGAAACCTCATGCAAGAGCTGTTGTCCCGCGTGATGAATAGTTGGGCCTTTGGCCGCGCCGAGCCTCCGGCCCGTTAGACTCCAACGCTTTTCGAACAAGCTTTTTCATGGCCGATTCATCCGCCGCGCGTACCAGGGCGGTTTTCGAATTCAAGAGCGCCACGCTGCCGCTGATCGCAGTCATCCTCAAGACGGCCGATCTGGGTGTCCTGGCCGAAGCGCTCGATGCCCAGCTGGCGGATTCGCCCGACTTCTTCGAGCAGGAGCCGGTGGTCATCGACCTCTCCCAGTTGCCGGAACAGGACCAGGGCAGCATCGACTTCGGCGCGTTGCGCGCGCTGCTGGCACGCCACCAGACGCAGCCGGTGGCCGTGCGCGGCGGCAGCGATTCGCACCATGCCGCGGCGCGCGCGGCCGGCCTGTCGATCACTGCCATGCCGGTGGCGCCGGCGGCGCGTCCCGCGGCGCCGCCTGCCGAGCCGGCCAGCGAAGCGCCGCAGATCGTGCGCGAAGTGCCGGTGCCGGTCGGCGGCACGCTCTTGATCGACAAGCCGCTGCGCTCCGGCCAGCAGGTCTACGCGCGCGGCGGCGACGTGATCGTCACCGCGGTGGTGAATTTCGGCGCCGAAGTCATCGCCGACGGCCACATCCACGTCTATGCGCCGCTGCGCGGCAAGGCCATCGCGGGCGCACGCGGCGACGTCGAGGCGCGCATCTTCACCACCTGCATGGAAGCCCAGCTGGTGGCCATCGCCGGCATCTACCGCACCTCGGAAGTGGCGCTGCCCCCCGAGATCGCGGGCAAGGCGGCACAGATCTCGCTGGACGGCAAGAAGATCGTGATGGACGCGATTCTCTAGCAGGCCGTCCGCCACGCAAACGAACAACGAAACGAACAAAAGAAGGAAATGGCGATGGCCAAAATTGTGGTGGTGACCTCGGGCAAGGGCGGCGTCGGCAAGACGACCACGAGCGCGAGCTTCGCATCGGGCCTGGCCCTGGCGGGCAAGAAGACGGCGGTGATCGACTTCGACGTCGGCCTGCGCAACCTGGACCTGATCATGGGCTGCGAGCGGCGCGTGGTGTACGACCTGATCAACGTGATCCAGGGCGAAGCCAACCTGCACCAGGCGCTGATCAAGGACAAGCAGTGCGAGAACCTGTTCGTGCTGGCCGCCTCGCAGACGCGCGACAAGGAGGCGCTGACGCAGGACGGCGTCGAGAAGATCCTGAAGGAACTGGACGAACAGGGCTTCGACTTCATCATCTGCGATTCGCCGGCCGGCATCGAGACCGGCGCCATGATGGCGATGCACTTCGCCGACGAAGCGCTGATCGTGACCAATCCCGAGGTCTCCTCGGTGCGCGACTCCGACCGCATCCTCGGCATGCTGGGCAGCAAGACCAAGCGCGCCAAGGAAGGTCTCGAGCCGATCAAGGAGCACCTGCTCATCACCCGCTACAACCCCGGCCGCGTCGCCGGCGGACAGATGCTCTCGCTGGAGGACATCAAGGACATCCTGCGCATCAAGCTGATCGGCGTCATTCCCGAATCGGAAAGCGTGCTGCAGGCTTCCAACCAGGGCGTGCCGGCCATCCACGACAAGGAGACGGATGTCGCGCAAGCCTACAGCGACGTCGTGGCGCGCTTCCTCGGCGAAGACAAGCCGATGCGCTTCATCGAGGCCGAGAAGCCCGGCTTCTTCAAACGGATCTTCGGAGCGAGGTAGCCCATGTCCCTGTTCTCCTTTCTGCTCGGCGAGAAGAAGAAGACGGCGAGTGTCGCCAAGGAGCGCCTGCAAATCATCCTCGCGCACGAGCGCAGCAGCCTCGGCAACAAGCGCCCGGACTACCTGCCCGAGCTGCAGCGCGAGCTGATCGCGGTGATCTCGAAGTACGTGTCGATCAAGGCCGAGGACATCAAGGTGCACCTGGAAAAGCACGACGATCTCGAAGTGCTGCAGGTCAAGATCGAATTGCCCGATACCGCGCTGGCGGCGCGCTGAAGGGCCTGCGCATTCCGAGGCGCGGCGGCTGCCGCACGGGCCTCGAGTTGGTGAAGTAGTGGCCGACAGGCTTCCTAGAAGCGGCCTTCCCGGGGTATCGTGCGGTCTTCACAACCAACAGGAGACTCCGCCCATGACCACCAGCAAATCGGCCGCCGGCGCCAAGAAGCCGCGCTCCCCCATCCCGGGTGCGGACGAGATCCAGGACGTCATCGTGAAGGCGCAGAAGGGCATGGCCGAGCGGCTGCAGAACCTGCCGCTCGCCGGCGCCGCCAGCTCGATCGTCGAGAGCGGACGCAAGGACCTGAAGGCGCTGATGGAGGCCAACGAGAAGTCCTACCAAGGCCTGCAGGCGGTGGTCCAGCGCCAGACCGAGATGCTCAAGACCTCGATCACCGAATGGCAGGGCGCGGTCAAGAGCATGACCTCGGCCGGCGACGCCCGCGAGGGCCTGGCCAAGCTCGACACCATGGGCAAGGCGGCGTTCAAGCAGGCGCTGCACGACATCAAGGAGCTGTCCGAGCTGGCGGCGAAGTCCCAGGCGGACGCGTTCACCGTGGTGCGCAACCGCATCCGCGACAACGTGGACGAGGTCAGCAAGCTGCTGAAGGGCTCCAAATAGCCGCCCCTGCGGCAGCCGCGGGGGGCGAATGCCTTTCCGGGTGTTTGCCCTTCGCGAAAGTGAGCAAAAGGACCATGTCTGAACGATCAGGAAGCGTACATTGGTGCGATTCCTACGAGCAGGTCGAACCAGCCATGGCAATGAATTCCCAGACGCGCATTTCTCCCGAGGCGGCCAGCGAAGCCGCAACCCGCGAGCGGCTGCGGCAGGCCCTGCCCGCCACGGTCGGCCACCTGCAGCAGCACCAGGCCGGCCGTATCGACGACAGCGACATCGATGCCTACGTGCGGCTGAACTGGCTCGAATGGCACGGCGGCGGCCTGCGGCTGACGATCACCGGCCGCAACGTCTGCGCGCAGGTGGC
>DASXKG010000544.1:0-4936 GCA_036496965.1 Variovorax sp. | reverse complement strand
GCTGTTGAGCTGCGTGAAATACTGCGCCACCTGGCGCTGGCCGATGCTGTCGTAGATGATGGCATCGACCATCGCCGGCGTGATGCCGTAGCTCGAGGCGCGCATCCGGTCGACCGTGACCTGGGCCGTCGGCGCGGCGTTCTGCTGGTCGGTGGTCACGTCCGTGAGTTGCGGCAGCTGGCGCATGCGCTCCAGCAGCTTCGGCGCCCAGGTGTTGAGCTCGTTCAGGTCCGGATCGGTCAGCGTGTACTGGTACTGGGTGCGCGACAGCCGCCCGCCCACGCTGATGTCCTGGCCGGCCTGCATGAACAGCGCGATCCCCTCCACCGGCGCCAGATTGGGCCGCAGGCGGGCGATGATCTCGTCAGCATTGGCCTTGCGGCCTTCGTCCTTGGGCCGCAGGCCGATGAAGAAGTTGCCCGAGTTGAAGGTGCTGGCACCGGCCTGCATGCCGAAGCTCTGGACGTCCGGGTCCTCGCGGATGATGTCGGCCATCTTCAGCATCCGCTTGCGCATCGCCTCGGAGGAGGAATCCTGGCCGGCGTCGGCCGAGCCGAAGATGAAGCCGGTGTCCTGCTGGGGGAAGAAGCCCTTCGGGATGACGATGAACAGCGCCACCGTGGCCGCCAGCGTGAGGATGAAGCTCATCAGGGTGATGAAGGGATGCCTCAGCACCACGTGCAGTCCGCGCTTGTAGCCGTTGAGCATGGCTTCGAAGCCGCGTTCGAGCAGCATGTAGGCCCGGCCGTGCTTTTCGCGGCCGTCGTGCGGCTTCAGGAACTTCGCGCACAGCATCGGCGTCAGGGTCAGCGAGATCAGCACCGACACCACGATGGTCATGGTCACGGTGACCGCGAACTCCCGGAACAGGCGCCCGATGATGCCGCCCATCAGCAGCAGCGGGATGAACACCGCCACCAGGGACACCGAGATCGAGATGATGGTGAAGCCGATCTCGCCGGCACCCTGCAGCGCGGCCTCCATCGGTTTCATGCCGTCCTCGATGTGCCGGTAGATGTTCTCCAGCATCACGATCGCGTCGTCCACCACGAAGCCGACCGAGATCGTCAGCGCCATCAGCGACAGGTTGTCCAGGCTGTAGCCGAGCACGTACATCACGGCGGCCGTGCCGAGCAGCGCCAGCGGCACGGTGACGCTGGGAATCAGCGTCACGGTCACGTTGCGCAGGAACAGGAAGATCACCATCACCACCAGCGCGATCGACAGCAGCAGCGTGAACTCGACGTCCTTGACCGAGGCGCGGATGGTCTGCGTGCGGTCGATCAGCGTGTTGACGGTCACGCTCGGCGGAATGGCGGCCTTCAGCTTCGGCATCGCCGCCTCGATCCGATTGACCGTCTCGATCACGTTGGCGCCGGGCGACTTGGTGATGGCCAGCATGATCGAGCGGCCGTCGGTGATGTCGCTGTCCGCATGCGCCGCGGGTCCCTTGAAGCCCCAGGCGGCGACCTTGGCGTTTTCCGGGCCGTCCACGGCAACGCCGATGTCGCGCACGCGGATCGGCGCGCCGTTGCGCCAGGCCAGCACCATGTCGTTCCAGGGCGCCGCCTTCAGCAGCTGGTCGTTGGTATAGACATTGAAGGCCTGGCTGGCGCCGTCGATGGTGCCGGTCGGCTGGCTCACGGTGGTGACGGCGATCACGCCGCGGATGTCCTCCAGGCTCAGGCCCACGCCCTTGAGCTTGTTCGGATCGACCTGGATGCGCACCGAGGGCTTCTGCACCCCGAAGATGTTCACCAGGCCGACGCCCTGGATGCGCGAGATCTGCTGCGCCAGCACGTTGTCGGCGTAGTCGTTGACCTGCTCCAGCGGCAGCACTTTCGATTGCACGCCGAGGATCAGCACCGGCGAATCGGCCGGATTGATCTTGCGGTAGGTCGGCGGACTGGGCAGGTTCTGCGGCAGCTGGCCGCCGGCGGCGTTGATCGCGGTCTGAACGTCCAGCGCGGCACCATCGATGTTGCGGTCGAGCTCGAATTGCAGCGTGATCTGGGTCAGGCCGAGCGAGCTGCTCGAGGTCATCTGGGTCAGGCCCGGAATCAGCGAGAACTGGCGTTCCAGCGGCTGTGCCACGTTCGATGCCATGGTTTCCGGACTGGCGCCGGGCAATTTGCCCGTCACCTGCAGCGTCGGGAAGTCGACCTGCGGCAGCGGCGCCACCGGCAACAGCGGCCAGGCGACCAGGCCGATGAGCAACACCGCCACCGCCAGCAGTGACGTGCCGATCGGGCGCTTGATGAAGGCAGCCGAAATGCTCACGGCTTGGCTCCCGCACTGGTGGCCACCGGTGCATTGGCGGCCGCCTCGACGACACGCGCGCCGGGGGTCAGCCGGTACTGGCCGTCCAGCACCACCCGGTCGCCGGCCGCCACCCCGGACTCGATCACCGATTTGCCGCGCACCGTGTCGGCCACGTTGACCGGCTCCACCCGAACCTTGTCATCGGGGCCGACCACGTAGATGAAGAATCCGTCCTGGTTGCGCTGCACCACCGCCGAGGGCACGGTCAGGGCATCGGCGCGCTCGCCCAGCACGACCCGCGCATCGACGGACTGGCCCGGCCAGAGCTTGTGCACGGCGTTGGCGAACTGCGCCTTGAGCGAAATCGTGCCGGTGGCGGTGTCGATCTGGTTGTTCAGCAGCACCAGCTTGCCGGCCGCGAGCACCTCGTGCGTGTCGCGGTCGATGGCCTCCACCGCCAGCGGCTCATGGGTGCCGTTCAAGGCCTTGTTGACCGCCTGGAAACTGCTTTCGGGCAGCGTGAACTGCACCGCGATCGGGTCGATCTGGTTGATCACCAGGAGGCCGTTGGTGTCGGCGGCATGCACGATGTTGCCCGGATCGACCAGCCGCGCGCCGATACGTCCGCTGATCGGCGCGGCGATGGTGGTGAAGCTCAGCTGCACCTGCGCCATGTGGATCTGCGCCTCGTCGCTCTTCACCGTGGCCTGCAGCTGGTTGACCAGGGCGCGCTGGGTATCGAGGGTCTGCTGGGTGGTGGCGTCTTCCTTGATCAGCTCGCCGTAGCGCTGCAGGTCGGCCCGCGCATTGGCCAGCTGCGCCTCGTCCTTGGCCTTCTGGGCGACGATCTGCTCGAGCTGCGCCTGCAGCGTGCGCGGATCGATGCGCACCAGCACCTGGCCGGCCTTCACGTCCTGGCCTTCCTTGAAGTCGACGCTGTCGAGCTGGCCGTCCACGCGCGTGCGCACGGTCACCGAGGCGACGGGAATCACCGTGCCGATGCCGGTGCGTGCGACCGGCACGGTCTCCTGGGCGACGCGCACCGTCGTGACCGGAATGCCGGCCAGGGGCGCGGCGGCGGGTGCGGCGGGCGCGCTGAACTTGCGCCACGCGCCGAAGGCGAGCAGCAGCACGACCAGCACGATCACGGGGGTGAGCCAGCGCGAACGGCGGCGGGGAGCGGAGGTGGGGGAATCCATGGCGTTCACTTATCGGTCGAGGGCGTGGTGTCGGTCGCTCGGGGGCTGGCATCGGTGCTGGCTTGCAGCTGGCTGGCGTCCCAGCCGCCGCCGACCGCCTTCACCAGGGCCACGTTGGCGGCGAACTGGCGGCTCTGCAACTGCAGCGCCGTGCGTTCATTGTTCAATGCGAGCGCCTGGGCGGTGATGACCGACAGGTAGGTGGTGGTGCCGGCGCGGAACTGGTTCAGCGTGACCCGCTCGGCATTTTGCGCCGAGCGGACCGCGCCGTCTTGCACGTTACGCTCCTGGGCCAGCAGGTTCAGCGCGGCCAGGTTGTCCTCGACTTCCTGGAAGCCGTTGAGCACGGTCTGGCGATAGTTCGCCGCCGACCCATCGAACACGGCACGCGCCTGGGCCACCTGGGCGCTGCGCTGGCCGCCGTCGAAGAGCGTCCCGGCCACGGCGGCGCCGAGCGCCCAGACCTTGTCCGGGGTGTAGAACCAGTTGCCGAGTCCGGCGCCGAGAACGCCGCCGCTGCCGGTCAGCGACAGCGTCGGGTAGTAGGCGGACTGGGCAAAGCCGATGCCCGCGTTGGCAGACGCCACCCGGCGTTCCGCACCGGCGATGTCGGGCCGCCGCTGGAGCAGCTCCGATGGAAGGCCGACCGGCACTTGCGGCAGGCTGGGAATGCTGCCGTCGGCGGCGATCGAGAATTCGGAGGGCGTCTTGCCCACCAGCACCGCGATGGCGTGTTCGAGCTGCTTGCGCGTCAACTGGTTGTCGATGGCCTGCGCCTGCGTCTGCTGCAGCGTGGTGTTGGCCAGGTCCACGTCCGCGCGCGTGGCGGTGCCGACGCGAAACTGGCTTTGGGTGATCTGCAGCGACTTCTTGTAGGCCTCGACTGTGCGGTCGAACAGATCCTGCTGTGCGTCGAGCATGCGCAACTGGAGGTAGTCGTTGGCGACCGAGGCCTGCACCGTCAGCCGCGCCGCAGCCAGATCCGACTCGCTGGCCTGCGCGGTGTCCGACGCGCCTTCGACCTGGCGTCGCACCCGGCCCCAGAGATCGGCTTCCCAACTGGCCGTCAGCGCCCAAGAGTGGGAGTTGCCCACCTTGTACTCGCCCAGGGTATCGGTGCGCGAGCGGGCTGCCGAGGCGGCGACGCCCACGGTCGGGTACCAGTTCGATGCGGCGTTCTGCACCAGCGCCTGGGCCTGGCGGTAGTTCGCATCGGCCAGCTGGATGCTCTGGTTCGCCTGGTCGGCCTGTTCGACCAGGGCGTCGAGGCGGGGATCGCCGAAGCCCTTCCACCAGGGCACCTGCGCATCGACCGTACCGGGAACAGCGGCTGTCCAGGCCCCGGCGTCCTTGAATTGGGGGGCGGAAGCCCCCTGGGCCACCGAGGGCGGCTGTTTGTAGTCCGGTCCTACGGCACACGCCGTGAGTGACGCGGCCATGGCCAGACACAATATTCGCATGGCGCTCACTCTAGG
>DASXKG010000543.1:0-10958 GCA_036496965.1 Variovorax sp. | reverse complement strand
ACCGCCTGGACCTGGGAGCACCAGGCCATGACCCGTGCGCGCTGCGTGCTCGGTGAACCGGCGCTGGCCGAGCGCTTCGACCGCATCCGCGAAGCCGTGATCACCGCGCCGCGCGACCGGGCGGCACTGAAGGCCGAAATCGTCGCCATGCGCGAGAAGGTGCGCGCCGCGCGGCCGGTGAAGGCTGGGCGGTTCGACGTCAAGCACAGCGCGGGCGGCATGGTCGATGCCGAATTCGCGGTCCAGTTCCTGGTGCTGTCGGAGGCCGGCTCGCATCCGGACCTGGTGCCCAATGTCGGCAACATCGCGCTGCTGCAGCGCGCCGAGGCTGCCGGCCTGCTGCCCGACGGGGTCGGCCGGGCGGCCGCCGCGGCCTACCGCGAGCTGCGACGCGTGCAGCACCGGGCGCGACTGAACGAAGAGCCGACGCAGGTGCCGATGACTTCGCTTGCGGTCGAGCGCGAAGCGATGCTCGCCCTGTGGAAGGCGGTATTTGGCTAGGCGTGCAGATGTCTTCGGCTGGGCGGCGTGCGCCACGCTCGTCCTCCTGGCCGGCTGCGCCAGCGGCCCGCGCGGCGGCCGCGACGGCGCCGAAGCCCATCCGCCCGCCAACCTCGCCGAGGTGCCCGATGCCGAGCCGCGCATCGAGCCGATCCGCAGCAGCGGCAGCACCAGCAAGCCCTACGTGGTGCTCGGCCGCTCCTACGTGCCGATCGTCGACGACCGGCCTTTTCACGAGACCGGCCTCGCCTCCTGGTACGGCACCAAGTTCCACGCCCAGTCCACGGCCAGCGGCGAGCCCTACGACATGTACGCGATGACGGCCGCCCACAAGACGCTGCCGCTGCCCAGCTACGTGCGCGTGCGCAATCCGGCCAACGGCCGCGAGGTGGTCGTGCGCGTGAACGACCGCGGACCCTTTCACGACGACCGGATCATCGACCTGAGCTACACGGCGGCGCTCAAGCTCGACCTGCTGCGCGGGGTGGCGCCGGTCGAGATCGACCGCATCACGAACGAGGACATCCGCACCGGCGCCTGGCGCCGGGGCGACGAGGGCGCAGCCACGATGCTGGCGCAGCAGTCGACGCCGGTGCAGCCCCTGCAGCCTGTGCCGGCGCCCGAGCCGGCAGCTTCTGCCGCGCCGGGCGCAGCGTACCCGGCGGCCGAGGTCGCGGTGCCCGCAGCCATGACCATGCCGGTGGTCGCCGCGCCCCGAGCCGAAGCCACGGAAATCGCCGCCTTGCCGCCGCTCGCACCCCCAGCGGCGGCGATCCCACGACCCGCAGCCGCTGATGAACCCGCTGCTGCATCCACCGCCGGCTACTGGGTCCAACTGGGGGCCTTCAGCCAGCTCGACGGGGCGCTGCGTTTTCGCCAGCAGGTGGCGCGCGACATGCCCGCCCTGGCCACCGCGCTCAACGTATTCAGCGAACGCGGCACGAACCGCCTGCAGGCGGGCCCCTATGCCTCGCGCGAACTGGCCGGCGAAACAGCCGAGCAGATCCGCAACGGCCTGCGGCTGGCGCCCGTCATCGTCGAAAGACGATGAGCCGGGGCCTTGCTCAGGCGCCCTGGTACTCGGGCTTCGGGCCGAGCGAGGCGGCCAGCTCCTTGCGGTAGCGATTGAGCTCCTGCACCGTCTTGAAACTGCGGTTCATCAGCAGGCTCAGGTTGTGCAGGATGCGCTCGCCGACCTTGTTTTCCCAGACTGCGTCGAACTTGATCTGCTTGTCCAGCCAATGCTCCAGCCAGTCCGGGTCCGGCACGCGGCTCTGGATCGTGTCGTTCGGAAACAGCGCCTTGTTGACATGCAGGTTGGTCGGATGCAGCGCCTGCGCCGTGCGGCGGGCGCTCGCCATCAGGACGCCGACCTTGGTGAAGGCCGAGCGCGCCTCGTCGCCGAACTTCTGCATCGCCCGCTTCATGTAGCGCAGGTAGGCGCCGCCGTGGCGCGCCTCGTCCTGGCTCAGCGTGGTGTAGATGTGCTTGATGACCGGCTCGGTGTGCCATTCGGCCGCGCGCCGGTACCAGTGGTTGAGCCGGATCTCGCCGCAGAAATGCAGCATCAGCGTCTCCAGCGGCGGCGCCGGGTCGAAGTCGAAGCGCACGTCGTGCAGTTCCTGCTCGGTCGGCGCATGCTTCGGGCTGAAGCGCTTGAGGTACTCCATCAGCACCAGCGAGTGCTTTTGCTCCTCGAAGAACCAGATCGACATGAAGGCGGAGAAATCGCTGTCATGGCGATTGTCACGCAGGAACATCTCGGTGGCCGGCAACGCCGCCCACTCGGTGATCGCATTCATCTTGATCGTCTGGGCCTGCTCCTCGGACAGCTGGGCTGCGTCGAAAGACTGCCAAGGAATATCCTTGTCCATGTCCCAGCGGACGGATTCGAGCTGCCTGAAGAGTTCCGGATATAACATCATTGTCTTTCTTGAACCGACGGATTTTAGTCGGCTGCCCAGCCGCGCCCCTTCAAAGCGGGGATGATGAGGTCGGTGCGCCGTATTTCGTACGCGTTCACGCTCCATTTGGATTCGAGAAAACGCCATGCCAAGCTACCCCGGGTTGTCCATGACCGTGCTCCTGCCGGCCCTCGCGATGGCTGCCGTTTGCCTGGCGCCGTCCCCGGCTTGCGCCCAGAGCGCCCAGTCCGCCGCCAGCGCCGCGCCAGCACCGGCCGCCGGATGCCCGCCCATACTTCAACACACTTTCCTGCGTTTGCAGGACGAAAAGCCTCAGGCCTTGTGCCAATACGCGGGCAAAGTCGTCCTGGTCGTGAATACCGCGAGTTTTTGCAGCTTCACGCCGCAATACAAGGGGCTGGAGGCGCTGGACAGCAAATATCGCTCGCGCGGACTGGTCGTGCTCGGTTTTCCGTCCAATGATTTCGCACAGGAAACCGGGTCCAACAAGGACATTGCCGATTTCTGCGAGAACACCTTCGGCGTCACGTTTCCGATGTTCGCGAAATCATCGGTCAGGGGGCCGGAGGCGAACGACCTGTTCAAGCAGTTGGCGAAGATGTCCGGCACGACGCCGAAGTGGAATTTCTACAAATACCTGATCGCCCGCGACGGGACGGTGGTCGACTCCTACTCGAGCTTGACGGCGCCGGAAGATCGCAGCTTCGTGCGCGACCTCGAGAAACAGCTGGGCGCGCAGTGATCCAATGAATGATGCGCGACATTCACAAAAGTTTACTTTTGTGGCGGGAACCTGATCCAACGCCTCTGCTCATATCGATTCCGGGCAGCAGAAGCCCGAACGATTTCATGTTGCGAGGCCTTCCAGGCGTCTGTCGCCTGGTCGAAATCCCGAGGCGATTCTTCTCCTCCTCCCTCCCTCCCTCCTTCGTGTCGGGGCGCCTCGCAACATCTTTATGCTCGCCCCCAGGCTGCGCGCGCTTTGCGCGCTCCGCCACCCCCCTACCGGGGGCAACACCTGCGGCCCGGCAAAGCCGGTTCCGCGGTGTTTCACGAATGGGCCTGCCTGCGGCGGCCGGAATTGGGGGCGAACTAAGGCCTTGTGTCGGCGAAGCTGGCTCGGAGCATCAATTTGTCGAAGAGGCGCACCAGGTTCGGGTGGTCGGCGCGCCAGTCGATTTCCGGGAATCGGTAGTCGAGCCAGCCGAGCGCGCAGCCGACCGCGATGTCCGACAGGCTCAGGTGGATGCCGCTGCAATAGGGCTTGTCGACCAGTCCCTTGGCCATGGCGGCGATGCCGGCCAAGACCTTGATGCGCTGGCGGTCCATCCAGGCCTGGCTGCGTTCGCCATCGGCGCGGTGCGGCCAGGTCGCCTCCAGGCGCAGCAGCACGCCGGCGTCCATCACCCCATCGGCCAGCGCTTCCCAGGTCTTGACCTCGGCGCGCTCGCGGCTTTGCTGCGGAATCAGCTTGCCGACCGGCGACAGCGTGTCCAGGTATTCGACGATGACGCGCGAATCGAACATCGCTTCGCTGCCGTCCATGATCAGGCAGGGAACCTTGCCCAGGGGATTGGAGCTGGCGATCGTGGTCTCGTCGGACCAGACGTCTTCGTGGACGAACTGGTAGTCGAGCCGCTTTTCGGCCATGACCACGCGCACCTTGCGCACGTAAGGGCTGGCAGCGGATCCGATCAGTTTCATGCGGGCATTCCCCCCAAAGGGTCGTCGTTGTAGCGCTTTGATTCTAGGGGAAGGTGCTGCGTGCAGAATCCTGCCCGACCCACAACGACGCGGAGGACCGGGGAAATGCAAGCAGAACAAGCGCCTGCCAGCGGCGCAGTGCAACGCCATGCGATCGAGTTCAAGGCCACCGGCAGCGAGTATTTCCGCATCTGGATCGTGAACCTGCTGCTGATCGTGCTCACCCTCGGCCTGTACCTGCCCTGGGCCAAGGTCCGCAAGCTGCGCTACTTCTACAGCAACACCTGGATCGCCGGCGACGCCTTCGACTTTCACGGCGAGCCGCGCAAGATGCTGCGCGGCACGCTGCTCGCCGCCGCCTTCCTCATCGTCTATTCGCTGGGCAGCCGCTTCTCCGGCTGGGCCGCGCTGGCGGCGGCGCTGGCCTTCGTGGTGCTGTGGCCGGCGCTGTTCCGTGCCGCGATGCGCTTTCGGCTGGCCAACACCGGCTGGCGCGGCCTGCGCCTGCGCTTCACCGGCGACGTGGCCGGCGCCTATGCCTGCCTGCTGCCGCCGCTGGCCCTGGCCTTGCTGCCGCTGACGCTGGTGGGTGCACTGGCCCCGGTGGCCCCGGGCAAGCCGCCGGCCGTGCCGCCCCTGCTGTCCGGCTTCGTCGCCCTGGGCATGCTGGTGTTCATGGCGGCCTTCCCCTACTTCCTGTGGCGGGTGCGGCGCTATCAGCACGGCAACTTCGCCATCGGCGGCCTGCAGACCCGGCTCGATGCCGATGTCGGCGTGATCTACGGGATCTTCATCAAGCTGATCGGCATCGGCTTTGCCGCCGTGCTGGCCGTCGGCGTGCTGGTCTTCCTGCTCGTCGTCGCCGGCCGGGGCGGCGGTGCAGGCTCGCGCTTCGTCTGGATCGCGCTGGTGCCCGCCCTCGGCATGCTGCTGCTCAACGTGCTGCTGCGGTCCTATCTGCAGGTGCGCCTGCAGAACCTGATCTGGTCGCGGACCGGCAACGAGGTGCTGCGCTTCAAGAGCACGCTGCAGCTGGCGGGCTACCTGGGCCTGCAGTGCAAGAACTACCTGCTGATCCTCTTGACGCTGGGGCTGTACTGGCCGTTCGCCGTGGTGCACACCCGGCGCGCCCAGTTCGAGGCGGTGGAACTGCGCACCCGCATCGGGCTGGACGAGATCACCCAGGTCGCGGGACGCGAGAACCCCAGCGCGGCCGGCGAGATGGCCGCCGACCTGTTCGGCCTGGACATCGGCATGTGAACAACGCCCTGGACGTCCGCTTCTTCGACGGCCGCGCCAGCCTGCCGCGCGCGGCGCAACTGCACGCCCGGACCGGGACCTTGCTGGTGACGCCGGCCCCGGGCGAATCTTTCGAGGCGCTCGAAGTGCCCTGGGACCAGGTACGCTGGCCCGAGCGAACCCGCCACGGCGGACGCATCGCGCAGCTGCCGCAGGGCGCCAGCGTGCAGGCGCTGGATGCATCGGCCTGGGACGCGTGGCGCGCCGAAAACGGGCGCAGCGAAAGCTGGGTCGTGCGGGCCCAGCAAAGCTGGCGTGGCGTCGCCCTGGCTTTCGTGCTGCTGCTGGCCGTGGCGGCGGCGATGTACCAGTGGGGCTTGCCCTGGGTGGCACGGGCGGTCACGGCCATGGTGCCGCAGCGGGTCGATGCGCTGATCGGCGCTACGGCGCTCGCTTCGCTCGACGAGTCGCTGTTCCTGCCCAGCGCGCTGCCGGCGGCGCAGCAGGAGCACATCCGGCGCGCCTTCGCACAGATGGTGCAGCAGGCCCATCCCGTGGACGCGCCGCCGTGGAAGCTCGAATTCCGGCGCGGCCGCGACGGCGCCAGGCAGTTCGGTCCGAATGCGCTGGCGCTGCCGGGCGGCACCATCGTGCTGACCGACGAACTGGTGCGCCTGGTGCCGGGCGACGACGACGCCGTGCTGGGGGTGCTGGGCCACGAATTCGGCCATGTCCGCCAGCGCCATGCCATGCGTGAGCTGATCCAGGCTTCGGCGCTCGGCTTCGCGGCCTCGGCGGCCTTCGGCGACTACGGCACGCTGGTCAGCAGCGCGCCCCTGCTGCTGGCCACGCTCGGCTATTCGCGCGCGGCGGAGCGCGAAGCCGACGCCGAATCGCTGCGCATGCTGCGCGCCGCCGGCATACCGCCGCGGGCGATGGTGGCATTCTTCGAGGCGCTCGAACGCTGGCGCGAAACGCAGCACCGGGACAAGGAGGATGGGCACAGCGGCTTCGGCATCGCATTCTCATCGCACCCGGCGACCGCCGAGCGAATCGCCTTCTTTCGCGATGCACCGGACAACTGAAATTGATTCGAGCGGGCCGACACCTAAAATTGGTGCATGAGCTTCTCCACCGTTGCCGCCCTTTCTCCCCTTGACGGCCGCTATGCGGCCAAGCTGTCGGCGCTGCGGCCGCTGATGAGCGAGCAGGGCTACATGCATCGTCGGGTCCAGGTCGAGGTGGCCTGGTTCATCGCACTGTCGGATTGCGGCTTCGCCGAATTCAAGCCCCTCACCGGGGGTGCCCGCAAGTACCTGCTCGGGCTGGTGTCGAACTTCTCCGAAGCCGATGCGGTCGCGATCAAGCAGATCGAGAAGACCACCAACCATGACGTGAAGGCCGTCGAGTACTGGCTCAAATCCAAGTTCGAGGCGCGCCCCGAATTGCTCGCGGCATCGGAGTTCGTGCATTTCGCCTGCACCAGCGAGGACATCAACAACACCAGTCATGCGCTGCAGATCCAGGCGGCGCGCGAGAAGGTCATGCTGCCGGCCATCGACGGCCTGATCGCTACGCTGCGCGACATGGCGACCCGGTTCGCGGACGTGGCGATGCTCTCGCGCACGCATGGCCAGACGGCCAGCCCGACCACGGTCGGCAAGGAGCTGGCGAATGTCGCCGTGCGCCTGGCCAAGGCGCGCGAGCAGATCGCCGGCGTGCGCCTGCTCGGCAAGATGAATGGCGCGGTCGGCAACTACAACGCGCATCTGGCCGCCTGGCCCGAATTCGACTGGGAGGCCTTCAGCCGCAAGGTGGTCGAGACGCCGGCCCCGCTCGGCCTGGGCCTGACTTTCCAGCCCTACAGCATCCAGATCGAGCCGCACGACTACATGGCCGAGCTGTTCGATGCGGTGGCGCGGGCCAACACCATCCTGATCGATTTCTCGCGCGATGTCTGGGGCTATGTCGGCCTGGGCTATTTCAAGCAGCGCCTGAAGGCGGGCGAGATCGGCTCCTCGACCATGCCGCACAAGGTCAACCCGATCGACTTCGAGAACGCCGAGGGCAACCTGGGCCTGGCCAATGCGCTGCTGCGCCACCTGAGCGAGAAGCTGCCGATCAGCCGCTGGCAGCGCGACCTCACCGACAGCACCGTGCTGCGCAACATCGGCGTCGCCTTCGGCTACGCGACGCTGGCTTACGCCAGCCTGGCCACTGGCCTCGGCAAGCTCGAGCTCAACGAAGAGGCACTGGCCGAGGACCTCGACCGCTCCTGGGAAGTGCTGGCCGAGCCGATCCAGACCGTGATGCGCCGCTTCGGCGTGCAAGGTGCCTACGAGCAGCTCAAGGAGGTCACGCGCGGCAAGACGGTGACCGCCGAGGCGCTGCACGGCCTGATCCGCTCGCTGCAGATCCCGCAGGCCGAGAAAGAGCGGCTGCTGGCGATGACGCCGGCCAGCTATATCGGCAAGGCAGCCGAACTGGCCCGGCGGGCATGAAAACCCCCTGATGGCGCTCAAATCGACGATCTTCAAGGCCAACCTGGCGGTGGCCGACATCGATCACAACTACTACGCCGACCACGCGCTGACCCTGGCGCGCCACCCCAGCGAGACCGACGAGCGGATGATGATCCGGTTGGTCGCACTGGCGCTCAATGCCCACCAGCTGGAGGACATGTGCCACGGCGACGGCACCCTGGCCTTCGGCGCGGGGCTGTCGAACCCGGACGAGCCCGACGTCTGGCTGCGCGACTTCACCGGCCAGGTCAAGCTGTGGATCGAGGTGGGCCAGCCCGAGGACAAGCCGATCATCAAGGCCTGCGGCAAGGCCGACCAGGTGGCCGTCTACTGCTTCAACCATGCGGCGGAGATCTGGTGGCGCGGCATCGAGACCAAGCTGACGCGGCCGCAGAACCTGAGCGTGTTCCGCATCCCGACGGCAGCGTCGCAATCACTGGCAGCGCTGGCGCAACGCTCGATGCAGCTGCAGGCGACGATCCAGGAAGGCACGCTGATGCTGGGCGACGGCACGCACAGCATCGACATCGAGCCGGTGGCGCTCAAGGCACGCAGGGCCTAACCCAGGGCCGCTGGCATCATGGCGCCGCAGCGCCAGCATTGCTCGAAGCCGCCCTCGACCAGTTCGCCGCAACGGCAGAGCCAGCGCCGCTGCGGGCGATGCCGCAGGGCGTGGAGCAGGCGTTCGGCCAGCTCGAACTGCTGATCGTCCTCGATCCAGATCTCGGGCAGGCACTGGTCGGGCGGGAGTTGGCCGGCGGCGGCGCCGAGGTATTCGCGTTGCACGATCGCGGCCACACCGTCCTCGCGCAGCAGGTGAACCCACAGCGTCGCGATCGCCAGGTTCGGGGCTTGGGCGAGGCGACGCATGGCGATCAGCCGGGCTGCCCCGGCAACGGATCGGGCGCCGCCTGCTCGTCGGGCCAGACCTGCTCGGCCTCGCGCGCGCGTTCGGCGTATTTGTTGAAGCGCCAGGCCTGGTCCTGCATGGTGATCCGGCGCCAGGTGGCCCGCTTCTCGGCCGGCGACATCGCGGGCCAGTGCTGCACTTCGTCGAAGCTGCGTCCGCAGCCCTTGCATTCGTCGTCGCCCTGGCTGGTCGAGCAGATCGCGATGCAGGGCGTGTCGGGCGTCTCGTGGTACCAGGCGAGCCAGGCGGCCCAGGCCTCGGGCGGAAAGCCGACTTCGTCCACCTCGTCCTCGTGATGGAAGACCATCAGGGCATAGACCTCGGCCAGGGCCCGCAATTCGGCCGCCAGCGTGATGCCGTCCGGCGAGGGCTTGCGTTCGCGCCAGAAATTGATGGCGGCCTCGATGTCGGTGATGTGGATGGCGGCCATGAAGGAGCGGACAGGAGAAAACGGGCGGACAAGCAAGCGAGCAATGCGGGCAGGAATGATAGTCCGGCCGGCCCGGGTGGCGGGCGGCCAGGCCCGAGGCGGGTTGCCACGGCGCGCCGCGGATGCTCTAATCGCTCCCCACGAAGGGGAGTAGCTCCCGCCCGTGCCCACGGCACGGGTATCGGCAGGTCGTCAAGACGAAGCTCACCACTTCCGGCCTGTCGGGCAGCATCACGCTGCCGAGCAAGACCTTCGATTTGAACCCGTGCAGGTTCGGTCGAAGCGATTGCCATCTTCTTGGTCTCGAGGCTCCCCAGCCGCTTCATCGAACTCCCCCACGGGGCGAACGAAACGAAGCGAGGATCACGCCCATGGAATTGTTCCTGACACCCGAGTTCTGGGTTGCTGTCGGTCAGATCATCATGATCGACATCCTGCTCGGGGGCGACAACGCGGTCGTCATCGCGCTGGCCTGCCGCAAGCTGCCGCCGGCGCAACGCACGCGAGGCATTCTCTGGGGCACCGCGGGCGCGATCGTGCTGCGCGTGGTGCTGATCTTCTTTGCCCTCACCTTGCTGGCGATTCCGTTCCTGAAGCTCGCCGGCGCGCTGCTGCTGCTGTGGATCGGCATCAAGCTGCTGGTACCCGAAGAAGAGGACGGCCACGGCCAGATCGCCGCCAGCGACAAGCTCTGGGCGGCCGTGAAGACCGTGATCGTGGCCGACCTGGTGATGAGCATCGACAACGTGATCGCGATCGCGGGCGCAGCCGAAGGCGCCGGCGGCGGCCATGAGGTACCGCTGGTCATCTTCGGCCTGCTGGTCAGCATTCCGATCATCGTCTGGGGCAGCCAGCTGGTCGTCCGGCTGATGGACCGCTTGCCCGTCATCATCACGCTGGGCGGCATGCTGCTGGGCTGGATCGCGGGGACGATGGGGGTGTCCGATCCGGCCGTCGCCAACCCGGACCAGTGGACCTGGGTGCCGAAACTGCCGCAGACGGACGCCATGCGTTACGCTGCGGGCATCGTGGGCGCGCTGCTGGTGCTGGTGATGGGCAAATGGGTCGCCGGCCGCCGGGTAGGTTCAGCCGCCACCTGACCGGGCGGGGTGGGTGGCATCGCCCCGCCATCCATCCTTCCAACAACGAAAGGGCCTGCGGCTATGCGACTTCTCATCCGATGGCTGCTCAGCGCGCTGGCGCTGCTCGCGGTGACCTATCTCTACAGCGGCGTCCAGCTGACCAGCTACGGCTCGGCGCTGCTGGCCGCGGCGGTGATCGGCTTGCTCAATACCTTCGTGCGCCCGGTGCTGGTGGTGCTGACGCTGCCGGTGACGATCATCACGCTGGGGCTCTTCCTGTTCGTCATCAACGCCCTGCTCTTCTGGGCCGCCTCGGGGATGCTCTCGGGCTTTCATGTCAACGGTTTCCTGGCGGCGCTGGTCGGGTCGCTGCTCTACTCGATCCTGCATCTGGTGATCGAGGCGTTGCTGGGTGGGCTGCTGTCGTCAAAGAGCTGAACTGCACCGGCGTTCGCTAGGACAACTCCGCGACCGCCCTTCGGTGCCACATCAGTTCTCTGGACTTGGGGGCCCCCTGCGCTCGATCAACGGCATCCTGGTGCCATTGGGCCGCGATGGCGTTGGCCCGCCGGTGCCGCACCGATCGCCGATGACGCTCAAAGACGCCTGGGCCTTCGCCCGCAATGGCCAGCGCTACGTCGTTCC
>DASXKG010000542.1:0-10504 GCA_036496965.1 Variovorax sp. | reverse complement strand
CGCGGCTGGGTGTCGAAGAGCAGGGGGAAGCCGATCACGCCCAGCAGCACCAGCACGGCCGCGCCGAGCAGTCGATGGCGGGCCCGCCGGCGCATGGCCTCGATGCTTTCCGCCGGCGCCGCGGCGAGCGTGCTTCGCCCTTCGTTGCCAAGCCGTCCGCCGCTGCGGAACTTGAAGAAGGCCATGAAATTCGTTTTCCTGAGGGTGTGCAGCGTGAGTGTTTCAGGAGCCGTTGGACAAGTGCCTGGCTCGCAGACGCGGTGTTCCGTGTTCGAGCACACCACCCACGGTGAAGAACGATCCGAAGACCACGATTCTATCAGCGGGGTCGGCCCGATCGATGGCCGCCTGGAGCGCTTCCATGGGTGTGCGATGGACGCTGGCCGAGGCATCGGCGCGCCGGTTCTGCGCCTGCCAGCGCGCGAGCAGGTCGTCGGCGTGCGCCGCGCGGGGCGTCGGCAGGTCGGTGAAGTACCAGCGGTCGATCATCGGTCCGATGCGGGCGAACATCGGCGCCAGGTCCTTGTCGGCCATCACGCCGAAGACGCCATGGGTGGTCGGGTAGAAGCCCATCGCGTCCAGGTTCTCGGCCAGCGCCGCCACCGCATGCGGGTTGTGGGCCACGTCGAGCACCAGCGCCGGTTCGCCCGGCACGATCTGGAAGCGACCGGGCAATTCGACCATCGCCAGGCCGTTGCGCACCGCCTGGGCGGTGATCGGCAGCCGGGGCCGCAACGCCTCCAGCGCTGCCAGCACACCGGCCGCATTGATCAGCTGGTTGGCCCCGCGCAGTGCCGGATAGGCCAGCCCGCTGTAGCGGCGCCCGCGCCCGCTCCAGCCCCATTGCTGCTGATCGCCCGCCACGTTGAAGTCGCGTCCCACCAACCAGAGGTCGGCGCCGATTGCCTGCGCATGCGCGATCACGCTGGCCGGCGGCACCGGATCGCTGACCACCGCGGGCCGCCCGGCGCGCATCACGCCGGCCTTCTCGAAGCCGATGCTCTCGCGATCGGGGCCGAGGAATTCCATGTGGTCGAGATCGATGCTGGTGATGACCGCGCAATCGGCATCGATGATGTTCACCGCATCGAGGCGCCCGCCCAGGCCGACCTCGAGGATTGCGACATCCGGCTTGGCGGCGGCGGCGCACAGAAGGATCGCCACCGTGGTGAATTCGAAGTAGGTCAGCGCGATATCGCCGCGGCCTTGCTCCACCTGCTCGAAAAAGGGTGCCAGGTCCTCGCCGCGCACGGCTTCCGAGGCGATCCGGAGGCGCTCCTCGAAGTGCACCAGGTGCGGCGAGGTGAAGACCGCCGTGCGGTAGCCCGCATGCCTGAGGATCGATTCGAGCATCGCGCAGGTCGAGCCCTTGCCGTTGGTGCCGGCCACGGTGATCACCGGGCAGTCGAAGCGCAGGCCCAGCCGGTCGGCGACCGCGCGGGCGCGCTCGAGGCCGAGTTCGATGTTCTTGGGGTGCAGGCGCTCCGCGTGCGCCAGCCATTCTTCGAGCGTTTTCATGGAGCCTGGAATTGTCGCCGACGCGCGCCGGGCGCATCATGGCGGGATGACAACCCTGTACGGAATAACCAACTGCGACACCGTCAAGCGCGCCCGCGCCTGGCTCGCCGAGAACGGCGTGGACTACCGTTTTCACGATTTCAAGAAAGAGGGCGTGCCGGAGGCCGAACTCGACCAGTGGCTGCGCGCGCCGGGCTGGGAGGCGCTGGTCAATCGCCGCGGCACCACCTGGCGCCGCCTGGACGATTCGACGCGCGCGGCGGTGGTCGATGCGCCGTCGGCGCGCGCGGTGCTGCTCGCCAACCCGAGCCTGATCAAGCGCCCGGTGGTCAACTGGGGCGCTCGTGAGGGCGTTACAACGGGATTCGACGCGGCCGAGTGGAACAGACACGCTTTGTAAATGGCGGAACCCCGCGCACCGGGGCGAATCGAATTCCCCGTACACGGGGCCTGACGCCCCATCTCAGGAGAATTGACATGAACGGCAACATCATTCGAAGAATTTCAGCCTTTTCGCTGCTGGCCCTGTTGGCCGGCACCGCCACGCTGGCGCAGGCGCAGCAGGTGCAGGCCCGGGTGATCACCAGCTCGCCCGTGACCGCGACCAACGGCAGCATCTACTACAACGTGACCTACGAATACGCCGGGCGCCAGTACTCCACGCACACCAGCACGCCGCCGGGCGCCAGCATCATGGTTGACGCCCGCGCCTATGGCGAGGCGACCACTTCGCCCGTCGCGCCGCAGGCCCAGATGGCCCAGGCCCCGCTTCCCCAGCAGCAACAGCAGGACTGGAACAACGTCACGCCCGAGCAGGGCGTGGTGGTCTCGGGCGGCGCGCCGGCGCCGGGCTATGCGCCTCCGCCGGGCTATGCGCCGCCGCCGGTTTACCCGGCGCCCGCGCCCATGTACTACCCGGCACCGGCCTACTACCCCTACGCGGCGCCTTACGTCTATCCGCCGGTCAGCCTGTCGCTGGGTTTCGGCTACTACCACGGCTGGGGCGGCGGCCACTGGCATTGAGCACCGTCGCGCGCAGGATGCGCGCGCAGCAAGCCTAAAATCACGGGCTTTGCAACCCACGCAGCAGGAACGCGCCTCGCCAGGGGCGCTTTCCTGCGTTCTTGCTGTGGGTACCGCGTCTGCGGCGCCCGCCCTCCCCGTCCCATGAGCACTACCGAATCCCTCCCCAACGCCACCGTCTCGACCCGAGCCAACGTCTATTTCGACGGCAAATGCGTCAGTCACAGCCTGACGCTGGCCGACGGCAGCAAGCTGTCGGTGGGCGTGATCCTGCCTTCCACCCTGAGCTTCAACACCGGGGCGCCGGAAACCATGGAAGGCGCCGGCGGCCGCTGCGAATACCTGCTCGCGGGCAGCAGCGAATGGATGCCCTCGGGCGCGGGCGAGAAATTCAGCGTGCCGGGCAATTCCAGCTTCCAGATCCGCGTGAGCGGCGAGCCCTACAGCTACATCTGCCATTTCGGCTGAACGAACCGAAAGCCCAACATGTCCACCATCCTCCAGAACGTTCCAGCCGGCCAGAAGGTCGGCATTGCCTTCTCAGGCGGCCTCGACACCAGCGCGGCCTTGCACTGGATGCGCAACAAGGGCGCCATCCCCTACGCCTACACCGCCAACCTGGGCCAGCCGGACGAGCCCGACTACGACGAGATTCCGCGCAAGGCGATGCTCTACGGCGCCGAGAAGGCGCGCCTGGTCGACTGCCGCACCCAGCTCGCCGAGGAGGGCCTGGCGGCCCTGCAGGCCGGCGCCTTCCACGTGACCACCGCCGGCGTCACCTACTTCAACACCACGCCGCTCGGACGCGCAGTGACCGGCACGATGCTGGTCTCGGCGATGAAGGAGGATGACGTCCATATCTGGGGCGATGGCAGCACCTACAAGGGCAATGACATCGAGCGCTTCTACCGCTATGGGCTCCTCACCAACCCCGCGCTGAAGATCTACAAGCCCTGGCTGGACCAGGCTTTCATCGATGAACTCGGCGGCCGGGCGGAAATGTCGGCCTTCATGCAGAAGGCCGGCTTCGCCTACAAGATGTCAGCCGAGAAGGCCTATTCGACCGACTCCAACATGCTCGGCGCCACCCACGAAGCCAAGGATCTGGAGCATCTGAGCAGCGGCATGAAGATCGTGCAGCCGATCATGGGCGTGGCTTTCTGGAAGGACGAAGTCGAGGTCCCCCGCGAAGAAGTCACGCTGCGCTTCGAGGAAGGCCGACCCGTGGCGATCAACGGCATCGGATATCCGAGCCTGGTCGAACTGTTGCTGGAAGCCAACCGCATCGGCGGGCGCCACGGCCTGGGCATGAGCGACCAGATCGAGAACCGCATCATCGAGGCCAAGAGCCGCGGCATCTACGAGGCGCCCGGGCTGGCGCTGCTGTTCATCGCCTACGAGCGCCTGGTCACGGGCATCCACAACGAGGACACCATCGAGCAGTACCGCGATCACGGGCGCCGGCTCGGCCGCCTGCTCTACCAGGGCCGCTGGTTCGATCCGCAGGCCATCATGCTGCGCGAGACCGCGCAGCGCTGGGTGGCGCGGGCGATCACCGGCGAGGTGACGCTCGAATTGCGGCGCGGCAACGACTATTCCCTCCTGGACACCGTCTCGTCCAACCTGACCTACAAGCCGGAGCGGCTGACCATGGAAAAGGGTGAGTCGAGCTTCTCCCCGGCCGACCGCATCGGCCAGCTCACGATGCGCAACCTCGACATCGTCGACACGCGCGACAAGCTGGCGATCTATACGCGGACCGGGCTGCTGTCGTCCGTCCAGGGTGCCTCGCTGCCCCAGCTGAAGAACGACGAAAAACCCTGATTCAGACCACCACGGGTTCGGGTTCGAGGCGAATACCGAAACGCTCGTAGACGCTGGTCTGGATGGCCTTGGCCAGCGTCATCACCTCGCCCCCGGTCACCGGGTGGGCCGCGCCGCCGCGGTTGACCAGCACCAGCGCCTGCCGCTCGTAGACCCCGGCATTGCCCACCGACTTGCCTTTCCAGCCGCAGGCGTCGATCAGCCAGCCGGCCGCCAGCTTGATGCTGCCATCGGCCATCGGGTAGTGAACGATCTTGGGGTCGCGGGCGATGATGTCGGCGCATTGCTCCGGCGTCACGGTCGGATTCTTGAAGAAGCTCCCGGCGTTGCCGAGCACCCGCCAGTCGGGCAGCTTGGCGCGTCGGATGGCGCAGACCCACTCGAAGATCTCGGTCGCGCTGGGCGTGAAATTGCCCGTCTCGTCCATCTTGCGCTCCAGGTCGAGGTAGCCGAGCACCGGCTTCCAGGGCCGCGGCAGGCGAAAGCGCACGCGGGTGATCAGGGCCCGGCCGGCCAGCCCGAAATCGTTGGCGCCGCCCGCCCGCACATGCTTGAACACCGAATCGCGGTAGCCGAAGGCGCACTGCGCGGCGTCGAGCGTGAACCGGCGGCCGCTGTCGAGGTCCACCGCGTCCAGCGAATCGAAGCGATCCTGCAGTTCCACGCCGTAGGCGCCGATGTTCTGCACCGGCGAGCCGCCGACCGTGCCGGGAATGAGCGCCAGGTTCTCCAGGCCCGGACAGCCCTGCGCCAGCGTCCAGCGAACCGTGTCGTGCCAGTTCTCGCCGGCACCGGCCTCGACGATCCAGGCCTTGGGCGTTTCCTCGGCCAGGCGCAGGCCCTTGATTTCCATCTTCACGACCAGCGGTTTGACGTCGCCGGTCAGCACGATGTTGCTGCCGCCGCCGAGGATGAACTTGGGCGCCTTGCCCCACTGCGCGTCGGCCAGCAAGGCGGCAACGTCGGTTTCGCTGCCGATGCGCACCAGGTGCTGCGCGCGCGCGACGATGCCGAAGCTGTTGTGCTGCTGCAGCGGTACGTTGTGCTCCACGATCATGGGAGAATTGTCGCATTCGCACGGCGCGCGGCATTGCGCGCGGCCCAATCCTTTCGTCAGTTGCCGGAGCCTTCATGCCGTCTTTCGACACCGTCTGTGAACCCAACTTGCCCGAGGTCAAGAACGCGGTCGAAAACACCGCCAAGGAGATCGGCACGCGCTTCGACTTCAAGGGCACCGCGGCCGCCGTCGAGCTCAAGGACAAGGAGATCACGATGCTCGGCGACGCCGAGTTCCAGCTGGTGCAGGTCGAGGACATCCTGCGCGCCAAGCTGACCAAGCGCAGCGTCGACGTGCGCTTTCTCGACAAGGGCGACGTGCAGAAGATCGGCGGCGACAAGGTCAAGCAGGTCATCAAGGTCAGGAGCGGCATCGAATCCGAGACCTCGAAGAAGATCCAGCGCCTGATCAAGGACAGCAAGCTCAAGGTGCAGGCCTCGATCCAGGGCGACGCGGTGCGGGTCACCGGCGCCAAGCGCGACGACCTGCAGGCGGCCATGGCCCTGATCAAGAAGGACGTGCCCGACATGCCGCTGTCCTTCAACAACTTCCGCGATTGAGCCGCGCCGCGATGAAGGCGCTCCTTCCGGCCCTGCTGCTGGCCGCAGCCTGCGGCGTCGCGCAGGCCCAATCCGTCACGCTCACCGGCACCATCGGCAGCCGCGCGATCCTGATCGTGGACGGCGGCGCGCCCAAGACGGTGGCGATCGGCGAGACCTTCCAGGGGGTCAAGCTGGTGGCCCTGCAGAACGAACAGGCCACGGTGGAAGCCGGCGGCAAGCGGGTGGCGCTGCGCATGGACACGCCGGTGAGCGTCGGCGGCGGCGCGCCCGGGGGTGGCGGCGGCAATCGCATCGTGCTGCCGGTCTCCAGCGGTGGCCATTTCCTGGCGCAGGGCGCGATCAACGGCCGCACGGTCAGTTTCATGGTCGACACCGGCGCCACCAACGTCGCCATGTCGGCGGCAGACGCGCAGCGCATCGGGCTCGATTTCAGCAAGGGCCAGCGGGTGATGCTCACCACCGCCAACGGCGCCGTGCCCGCCTACCGCGTGAATCTCGATTCGGTGCGCGTCGGCGATGTCGAGGTCTACAACGTCGAGGCCATCGTGTCGCAGGAGCCGATGCCCGTCGTCCTGCTGGGCAACAGCTTCATCAGCCACTTCTCGATGCGCCGCGACGCCGACGAGATGGTCCTGGAAAAACGCTATTAGTAAGCTCGCCCCCCGGCTTCGCTCACTTCGTGTAGCGGTCTCCCCCCTACCGGGGGGCAACACCAGGGGCCCGGCAAAGCCGGTTCCCCGGTGTTTCACGAACGGGCCTGCCTTCGGCGGCCGGAGTCCGAAAATGCGCGCAGCCTTGGTGCAAGCTAGGTTCCAGCCGTTACGACAATCTCGATCTTGTAGCCTTGCTTGGCCATGGCGGCCTGCACCGTCGCGCGCGGCGGGGTGTGGCCGGCGGGAATCCAGGCGTCCCAGACCTCGTTCATGGCGTTGATGTCCGTGATGTCCGAGAGGAAGATCTGCGCCATCAGGATGCGCGACTTGTCGCTGCCGGCTTCGGCCAGCAGGCGCTCGACCATGGCCAGCACCTGCGCCGTCTGGCCGCGGATGTCCTGGGACAGGTCGTCGGGGACCTGGCCCGCGAGGTAGACCGTGCCGTTGTGCACCGCCGTCTCGGACAGGCGCGGGCCGACGTGAAAGCGCTGGATGGAGGTCATGTGGCGTTTCCTGTTTTCTTGGCGCCGAGTCGGGACTCGGTGCCGGCGGCGAGCCGGCGGATGTTCTCACGGTGGCGCCAGACCAAGAGCAGACCGATCGCCACCAGCACCAGCAGCACCGACAGATCCAGCGGCCAGGCGATCCGGCCGCCGACGAGGTAATAGGCCGGCGCAAAGAAGGCAGACACGATCGACGCCAGCGACGAATAGCGAAAAAAGACCGCGATGACCAGCCAGGTGGTGCCGGTCGCCAGCCCCAGCAGCGGCTCGATGCCGACCAGCGCGCCGGCCGCGGTGGCCACGCCCTTGCCGCCCTGGAAACCGAAGAACACCGGATAGAGATGGCCCAGGAAGGCGGCCAGCCCTGCCGCGGCCGCCAGGCCGGGGCCCATGTCCCAGGCGGCGCCGAAATGCTGGACCAGGAATACCGGCAGCCAGCCCTTGAGCGCATCGAGCAGCAGGGTGGCCAGGGCTGCGCCCTTGTTGCCGGAGCGCAGCACGTTGGTGGCGCCCGGATTCTTGCTCCCGTAGCTGCGCGGATCGGCCATGCCGAGCGTCCGGCTGACGATGACGGCGAAGGACAGCGATCCGAGCAGGTAGGACAGGACGATCGCGATCAACGGGGGAAAGTAGGAACTCACAGTGTCTCCGGGCCTGCCTCGGGACCGAGGCAGCCGGCTATTCTGCCAGCGCGCATTGCACCGGCCGGGCGCCGAGCAGCCGAACGCAGACTTCAGGGGCCAGACCCACCAGGTAGCCGCGGCGTCCGCCGTTGATCGCGATCCAGGGCAGTTCGAGGATGGTCGATTCGACATACACCGGCATCGCGCGCCGCGTCCCGAAGGGCGAAGTGCCGCCGACCAGGTAGCCGCTGTGCCGGTTGGCGACCTCCGGCTTGCAGGGCTCGACCGACTTGGCGCCGATCTGCCGGGCCAGGTTCTTGGTCGATACGGTGCGGTTGCCGTGCATCAGCACGATGAGCGGCTTGGCATCCTGGTCCTGCATGACCAGGGTCTTGACCACGGTGAACGGGTCGAGGCCGAGCACCTCGGCGCTGTGCTGGGCGCCGCCGTGCTCGAGGTATTCGCAGCGATGCTCGGTGAAGGCGATGCCGTTCGCCCGCAGCATCTGCGTCGCGGGGGTTTCGGAGACATGAGCGCTTTTCTTGACCATCAAATGAAGATTCTGCCTCTTGATATTTTATTGTTTTGCAATAAACTTTTACTGCATGACATTAAATACTAACACCCCCAACCCTCCGCCTGCCTCGGCAGCCACCCCCTCGGTCTATCTGCGGCGACACGCCCAGGTGGTCCATGCGTTGATCGTGGCGGGCGCCGCCCTGCTCCTGTGGCAGCCCATCACCCTGCTCGCATTCAACCCGACGCCCGAGGAATTCGGCGTGCCAGGTTGGCTTGGCCTGCCCGGGCCGCCGACCGACGACCCGACCCGCTGGCGCACGGCGCTGGTGAGCCTGCTCCCGGTGAGCGGGGGCCTGTATGCCTTGCGCCAGTTGTGGCGCCTGTTCGATGAATACGGCCACGGCCGGGTGTTCGGTGCCACGGCGCAAGAGGCGCTGGCGCGCTTTGCGTGGGCCGTGCTGCTGCTGGCCCTCTTGCTCCCAGTGGCGCGCAGCCTGATGTCGATGGCGTACAGCCTCGGCAACCCGCCGGGGCAGCGCTTCGTCACGATCGGCATCGAATGGTTCGACGGCCTGCACCTTCTCTTCGGCGCGGTGCTCGTCACCATCGCCCGAGTGATGGCCGAGGCACGCCGCCTGGCCGACGACAACGCGGGCTTCGTTTGAGACCGGCATGCCCATCATCGTGAAACTGGATGTCATGCTCGCACACCGCAAGATGCGCTCGCGCGAACTGGCCGAGCATGTTGGCATCACCGAGCAGAACCTGTCGCTCCTGAAAAGCGGCAAGGTGCGCGGCGTACGCTTTGACACCCTGGAACGCATCTGCGCCGCGCTGCAATGCCAGCCCGGCGACCTGTTGGAGTGGCAACCCCCGCCTGATTCATGAGGCACGGCCCCGCGCTATGGGCGCTGGTCGCAGCCGTAGCGGTGCATGTCGCCGTGCTGTGGCTGGTCGCTGACGAACTGCGCCCAAGGCCACGCGGGTTCCGGCCACACAGCGCCATCGAACTCGTGCTGATCGCGCCGAAAGTGTCCGCGCGCTCCATCCCACCTGGGGCCACGCCGCGAAGCGCTGGGAGCGCCACCCAGCCACGCGCCTCATCAACACGCGCGCCACCGCCCCGACGCACCGCTGGCACTGAAGCCATGTCCGATGCCACTCGCCAAACGGCTCCCGCGGTCGAGGCAGCGCCACCTCCGCTCAAGCTGGACGCCGAAACGATCCAGCACGCCATCCGCGATGCAGCGCGCCCAAGCGCCTTCGGCGAGCGAGCGGCAATGGACCTGCGAGATCCCACGCGCTCCGCGTTCGACGGCCACCTGGGCACCCGCATCGAGCGGGCCGCGCGCGGCGACTGCCTGCGGGGGGAATTCAAGGGCAGCAAGATGGGCCTCCTGAGCCTGCCGATGCTGGCCCTGGCGGCAGCCCGGAACGAATGCGCGGGCTGATCTCCGATCGGCCTGTGCGGCCAGCGGCGCCGCAACTATGCCGCCGGGTCTCGCATCTCCCAGCGGATCTTGTCGATTTCCGCCAGCAGCTCGGGGCTGAGCGTCGTGCCCCAGGCATCGAGGTCCTCGTCGAGTTGCGCCACCGAGGTCACTCCGATGATGGTGCTCGCCACCTGCCACTTGGTGTAGCAGAAGGCCAGCGCGAGTTTCGCCGGCGTCAAACCGTGTTCCCGGGCCAGCGCGTTGTAGCGGCGCGCGGCCTTGAGCGCGTCCGGGCGGCCCCAGCGCTGCTTGCGCACTGATTCGTAGCTGGAAATGCGCGCTCCCTTCGGCGCATCGGGGCCTTCGGTGCCGCCGAGGTCGTACTTGCCGGTCAGCAAGCCGAAGGCGAGCGGCGAGTAGGCCAGCAGCGAGACACCGAGCCGGTGCATGGTCTCGTCCAGCCCGTTTTCCAGGGCGCGGCTGACCAGGCAGTAGACGTTCTGCACCGTCGCGATGCGCGGCAGGCCATGCTGCTCGGCCAGCCGCACGAATTCGTGCACGCCGTAGGGGGTTTCGTTCGACAGGCCGATGGCACGCACCTTGCCGGCCTTCACGAGCTTGCCGAGCGCCTCGAGCTGGTCGTGGATCGGGGTAGTCGAAGTTTCTTTCTTCGGGTCGTAGTAGAGCTGGCCGAAGGCCGGCGTGTGGCGCTCCGGCCAATGGATCTGGTAGAGGTCGATGACCTCGGTCTTCAGCCGCTTCAGGCTGGCCTCGCAGGATGCGACGAT
>DASXKG010000541.1:0-5925 GCA_036496965.1 Variovorax sp. | reverse complement strand
GTCTGGCCATTGACCAAGGACGCTTGGTGGTTGAACCTAAGCCACGGCCGCGCTACACGCTCGCGGAGTTGCTGGCCGCCTCGGACTACTCGCAGTCGCCACGGGCCGATGAGCGCGAATGGGTCGATGCGCCGGCCGCAGGCGACGAGCTCCTATGAGGCGGGGCGACATTTACCTGGTGTCGCTTGATCCGACAGCCGGTCACGAGCAAAGCGCCAGCCGACCGGTTCTGGTCGTTTCACCGGTCGAGTTCAACGAAGCGACCAAGCTGCCGGTGATTCTGCCGATCACCAACGGAGGTGATTTCGCGCGTCGCCTGGGCTTCGCCGTGCCTGTGACTGGCATCAAGACCACCGGCGTCGTTCGTTGCGACCAGCCGCGCGTCATCGACCTGGCTGCCCGCCATGCCCGCAAGGTCGATCGTCTGCCGGAACCCATCATGGAAGAAGTCCTGGCGAGAGTTGCCACGCTTTTTGAGTAGGCCAGAGCATTCTCAGCAGGCCGCGGAGCGTTCCTGCGCTTGCAGGAGTATTGCGTGCAGCATCGCCGGCTGCACCGGTTTGCGCACCGCCAGCCAGCCATGCTCGCGCGCCAGTTGCTGGGTGGCGTCGTCGATATCGGCGGAAACCAGCGCGATCGTCAGTTCCGGCCGGCGCTGCTGCAGTTCCGTGGCCAGCGCGATGCCGTCGAGTTCGCCGGGCAGGCGGATGTCGCACAGCGCGAGATCGAAGTCCCCCAGATCGGGCAGCGTCAGCGCTTCGCTCGCGCAGACGCACAGCCGCGGCTGGGCGCCCCACAGGCGCATCAGCGCGGCCAGGCTGTCGGCCACCACGGCGTTGTCCTCCACCACCAGCACCGAAAGCCCGAGGCGAAGCGGTGTTGCGCCCGGTGCGGCCACGGCCTCGGCCGCCGAGACATGGGCTGGGGTCGTGCCGGGGGGCGCCGCCGCCAGGAAGAAGCCGAACACCGAGCCGCGGCCCGGCGCCGAGCGCAGCGTGACCTGCACGCCCAGGCGCAGCGCCAGCCGCCGCACGATCGCCAGCCCCAGTCCGTGGCCGCGCTGCAGGTTGCGTTCGATGTTGCCGATCTGCTCGAAGTCGCCGAACACGCGTTCCTGGGCTTCCGGCGCAATGCCGATGCCGGCGTCGCGCACCTCGATGCGCCAGCCGCCGCTGCGCTTTCGGCAGGCCAGCAGCACCCGGCCGTGAGGGGTGAACTTGAGCGCGTTGTCGACCAGGTTGCCGAGGATGCGGCGCAGCGCCACCGCATCCGTCCAGACCATCGCGCCGGCCGGACAGCGCACCCGCACGCGGCCGCTCCCGGCCTGGCGCGCGAACTCGTTGAGCAAGGGCGACACGGCGACCGCGACCGGCATGATCGGATCGGCCGCGGCTTCGATGCGGCCGATCTCCAGCAGCTGGTTGGTGAGCGCCTCGAGGGCCTGCTGCGCACGCGAGAGGGCCGCCAGGGTGCCCTGGATCCGGGCCCGGTCCTCCCCTGCGTCGATCTGCTGGCGCAGCACCTCGGCCTGCAGCCCCATGGCCATCACCGGCTGGCGCAGGTCGTGGTTGGCGGCGGAGAAGAAGCGCAGCCGCTCGGCCTGCGCTTGCTGCGATTCGCGCAGCCCGGCCAGGGCCTGGGCGCGCAGGGTGCTTTCGTTGTGCCTGAGCCCGATGTTCTCCTCGAGCTGGCGCGAGCGTTCCGAGACCAGTTTCCAGACCATCGCCAGCAGGCCGGCGCCGAGCACCGACAGGCCCATCATGAGCGGCGAGCCGAAGAAAAGGCCCATCACGATGACCGGCGCCAGCAGCAGCGAGATCGCCAGTTGCATCGCCGGCGTGTAGTAGGACACCGAGAAGGCCGACGACAAGGTCATGGCCATCACCACCAGGCCGATCACCAGCTGTCCGGTCGAACTGGCCGGATTGAAGAGCAGGATCCCGGCCAGGCCGTGCGCGCCCTCATGCAGCGCGATGCGCAGCGTGTGCACGCGCAGGGCCGGCGCCAGGTTCTCGGGTGTGAGCGCGGCGGGCAGGCGCTGCGGGAAAAAGCCCCGGTAGGCCGTGGTGGCGGCGACCAGCGCGATCCAGACGGCCGCGTGCAGGCGCGAATACTGCCAGGCGAACAAGGCCGCCACGCCGCAGTCGAGCAGGAACTGCACCGCCAGTACCGGGCCGCTCGGCTGGGCGCTCAGCCGCAGCACCTCGCAACGAATGGCGAACCGATCCGGCGACGAAAGCCTGGGGTGGTCGGACTTGTGGGCAGAACTCATCGGCGGGCCACTATAGAACATCGAAGCGCGCCTGCCGCCGCAGGCGGCGACAATCGTGGCGTGAACGATCTCTCGCTGTTCCTGCCTTGCGCCGCCGGCGTCGAGGATTTTCTTGCCCAGGAGGTGCATGCCCTGACCGGCCGCGTCGGCCAGGACCTGTTGACGCTGCGCGGCGGCGTGCGCGTCGCCGCCGATTGGCGCGAGGCGATGCGTCTGAACCTGCACAGCCGGCTCGCTCAGCGCGTGCTGATCGAACTGGCCCATGCACCCTATCGCAGCGAGAACGACCTCTACGCGATCGCGGCCGAGGTGGCCTGGGAGATCTGGTTCACGCCGAAGCAGACCTTCAAGATCGAGACCACGGCGCAGCACAGTCCGCTGCAGAGCCTGAACTTCGCCACCCTGCGCATCAAGGACGCGGTCGCCGACCGCTTCCGCGCCAAAGCCGGCGGCGTGCGCCCGAGCATCGAGACCCAGTGGCCCGACTGCCGCGTCTTCGCCCACCTGACGACCGATCTCTGCACGCTCTACATCGACACCTCGGGCGAGCCGCTGTTCAAGCGCGGCTGGCGCCAGGACAAGGGCGACGCGCCGCTCAAGGAAACCCTGGCCGCCGCGATGCTGGCCGCCAGCGGCTGGTGGCAGCCGGAGACCGGCGCGGTGTCGCCCGAGCCGCTGTACGACCCCTGCTGCGGCAGCGGCACGATCGCGATCGAGGCGGCGCAGATCGCCTCGGGCATCGCATCGGGCTCGCTGCGGCGTTTCGGCTTCGAGAAGCTGCAGCCCTTCCAGGCGCATGTCTGGTCGGCCCTGAAGGCCGAGGCCGGCAGGCCGGTGACGCCGGCGCGTGCGCCCGCCATCTTCGGCTCGGACGTGTCGCACCGGATGGTCGATTTCGCCGAGCGCAACGCCGAGCGCGCCGGCGTGGCGGCAGCGGTCGAGTTCCGCGGCGGCGACGCGCTGCAGCGCATGCCGCCGGCCGCTTCGGGCGTGATCGTGCTGAATCCGCCCTACGGCGAACGCATCGAGGTCGGCGGCGTCGCCCGCGGACGCGAGGATGCGCAGACCGAGGACGGCGGCGAATTCTTCGCCCAGCTCGCCAGCCACTGGAAGAAGCACTACGCCGGCTGGTCCGCCTGGGTGCTCACCCCGGACCTGCAGCTGCCCAAGAAGATGCGGCTGAAGGAATCGCGCCGGGTGCCGATGTGGAACGGTCCCATCGAGTGCCGCCTGTTCAAGTTCCAGATGGTGGCCGGTTCCGCGAGGAAATAGGGCCGCAGGGCGCCTCGCGAGCGGCCCGATGCCGGCCTGGGCCAGAATGCCGGTCTCAAAGGAACCGTACCCTCATGACCGACCTGTCCGCCTTTCCCATCACCCGCAAATGGCCCGCCGCGCATCCGCAGCGGCTCCAGCTCTATTCGCTGCCCACCCCCAATGGCGTGAAGGTCTCGATCATGCTGGAGGAGATTGGCCTGCCCTACGAGCCGCACCTGGTTCGCTTCGACGCCCATGACCAGCAGTCGGCCGAATTCCTGTCGCTCAGCCCGAACAACAAGATACCCGCCATCCTCGATCCGGACGGTCCGGGCGGCAAGCCGTTGGGCCTGTTCGAGTCGGGCGCCATCCTGCTCTACCTGGCCGACAAGTCGCGCCAGTTGATCGGACCGGACCCGGCCGGGCGCTACGAGACGATCCAGTGGCTGATGTTCCAGATGGGCGGCATCGGGCCGATGTTCGGCCAGGTCGGTTTCTTCAGCAAGTTCGCTGGCAAGGACTACGAGGACAAGCGCCCGCGCGACCGCTACGTGGCCGAAGCCAGGCGCCTGCTCGGGGTGCTCGATCGGCGCCTCGAAGACCGCCAGTGGGTGATGGGCGATGAATACTCCATTGCCGATATCGCGATCTTTCCCTGGGTGCGCAACCTGGTCGGCTTCTACGAGGCGGGCGAGCTGGTGGGCTTCGGCGACTTCGCGCAGGTCAAGCGCGTGCTGGCCGCCTTCTTGGCGCGTCCCGCGGTCGTCGCCGGTCTGGCGATCCCCCGACGGGATGTTTGAGCGCCGCCCGGCCGCTCCCATGACCCTGGTCATCGACACCAACATCGTGCTCGACCTGTGGGTCTTCGAGGACCCCGCCCAGGCGCCGCTGGCGGACGCGCTGGCCGCCGGCAGGATGGAATGGGTCGCGACAGCCGCGATGCGCGACGAACTCGTCCGCGTGCTCGGCTACCCCCTCATCGCGCGCCGCCTGCACGCGCAAGCGCGCCATGGCGCCGAGGTGCTCGCCGCCTTCGATGCCCGCACGCGGCGCATCGACACTCTGCCGGCGCGGGCGCCCTGCGTGTGCAGCGACCCCGACGACCAGGGCTTCATCGACCTCGCGGTCGCTCACCGGGCGACGTTGCTGAGCAAGGACCGCGCGGTGCTGGCGATGCGCAAGCGGCTCGCGGCCCACGGGGTCACGGTGGCCCAGGGCTTGACGGTGGTCGAGAACGGCGCCGGAACCCTGGCCTGATCGCCGGCTGCAGGCCACAATGGCCGCGGCGGTCCGACGCGAGCTGGCGCAGACGCCCACTTCATTCTCAAGGAGATCCCGCATGGCAGATACGAAGAATGTGAAGAAGCGGCGTGTGGCGCCGCTGTCCACGCCGAACCCGCTGGGCGCCGACGCCACCCGCGACATCACGGCCGAGCTGAACGCGCTGCTCGCCGACACCTTCGCGCTCTACCTCAAGACCAAGAACTTCCACTGGCACATGTCGGGCCCCTACTTCCGCGACTACCACCTGCTGCTGGACGACCAGGCCGACCAGATCTTCGCCACCACCGACCCGATCGCGGAACGGGCGCGCAAGCTCGGCGGTACCACGCTGCGTTCCACCGGCCATATCACGCGGCTGCAGCGCCTGGCGGACAACGACGCCGATTTCGTCACCCCGGCCGACATGCTGGCCGAGCTGCGCGAGGACAACCAGCGCCTGGCGGGCTTCATGCGCGAGACCCATTCGATGTGCGACGAATACGGCGATGTCGCCACGGCCAGCCTGCTGGAAGTGTGGATCGACGAGGCCGAGCGCCGGACCTGGTTCCTGTTCGAATCCGGGCGCCAGACCTAGATCAGGAAGCCGCAGCCCCGTCCTGGGACCCATACCAGCGCGCGAGCAGGCGGGCGCCGGCGCGCACCCGCTGCGTGTCCCGGCCCCAGCGTCGACCCGAGGGCAGATGGCGCAGCCAGCGCATGCGCCGGGCGGCAAGTGCAAGGCGAGCACGCACTTCGTCGCTGGCGTCGGCCAGCACGGCATGCCAGTGCGCCCCGGCGCCGTGGGGTGAGGCGGCATCGACCAGCATCGCGGTGGAGTGCAGGTAGCTGAGCCAGTCGCGCACCTGGCATTCGGCCAGCGTCAGGGTGTCGCCCGGGTCGTCCTCGAAATCGATGAAGCCGACGGCACCGTCCGGGCACAGCACCAGGTTGCGGTCGAAGGCCTGGCTCAGGTACAGGCCGCGCGCATGCACCCGGGCGATCGCGGCCAGGCCTTCGCGCCAGGTCGACAGCAAGGCCACCGGTCCGGCGGCGGCGGCCTGGTCGAGCCGCTCCTGCAGCACCACCGGCGGGCGGCCGCTTTGGCCCAGGTCGGAGATCAGCAGGCCATCGCCCTG
>DASXKG010000540.1:0-10509 GCA_036496965.1 Variovorax sp. | reverse complement strand
GGCCGCACCTTCCGCCGTGTCACCAGCGCCGTGCTGCCGACCTTGCGCGTGGTGCCCAATCCGCGCGTGGCCGCCTACGGCCGGGTCGAATCCATCGGCTGGGTGCTGCCGATCGACGACCACAGCTTCCGCATCTACACCGCGGGGCGCGTGCGCAAGGCCGGCGAACTGACCAGCGTGCGATCGCGGCTGAACGGCAAGTTGTGGGAGGAGCTCAGCGATGCCGAGCACCGGGCCTTTCCGGGCGACTACGAGGCGCAGGTGAGCCAGGGCCCCATCACCGCGCATTCCGAGGAACACATGGCCTCCCCCGACCGGGGCATCGTCATGCTGCGCCGATTGCTGCAACGCCAGCTCGATGCCGTTCAGCAGGGCCGGGATCCGGTGGGCGTCGAGTTCGATGCGAACGCGGGCCCGGTGCATTTCGACGCCGGGAACTTCCTGTTGCCCCAATGACGCTCAGGTGCGGCCGGGTCTAGGCGGCGCGGACTTCGCGCAGCATGGCGTACGACGCATCCTCCGCGTCCGCCCTGCCCACCGGCCGGCGAAGGCCGAACAGCGCCTCGCCGCCTGCGAGCTCGGGGCGTTCCCGCTCCTCGATCCAGTCGTAGACCACGGTCCGCGCGGCAATGCGCCATGCGCCGCCGCGGCGCTCGAAGCGATCGAGGTAGCGTCCGGCCAGGAAGGTCTGCTGCGTCGGCCTCGCGGCCGCGATCTGCAAGGCGAGGAAGCTGCTCTCGACGCCGGCGCGGTCGCCGTGCAATTCGATCGAGATGTTGTTCACCTGGTGCACGCGCCGTCCGCCCTGGCGCATGCGCGCCAGCGCCTGGTCGATGAAGCCGGTGGCGCTGCCGTTCCAGGCGCCGTGGCAGTCGGTGGCATCCTCCCAGTAGGCCGAGCGCAGGGCCGCCTCGTCGATCCGGTCGATGCCGCGGCAATAGCGGTACAGGCAGTCGCGGATGGCCTCGCGGTCGAGCAGGGGCTGCAGCGCTGCGTCCGACTTCATGGTGACGGCGCGGGCGGCGGCGGCGCGGCGCGCTTGAAGAGCTGCACCACGTTGCCCTCGGGATCGCGCAGCGACAGCACGCTGCCGTGCGCGCCCATGTCGCGCAGGCCGAGCAGCTCGCCGCCGGCGCGGACGATGCGTTCGCGGGCGGCCTCGAGGTCGTCGACCTCGAACACCATGACCAGGCCGGAGCTCGCCGGCGCCGCCTCTTCGCGGCAGGCCAGGGCGACATTGCTGCCGCCAACGCCGTACTGGAACCAGCGGTCCTGGTCGCGGAACTTGAGCTGGAGGCCGAGCGCGGATTCGTAGAAGGCATGCAGTTCGGCCGGCCGCTCGGCCACCACGAACACGTTCTGCAGCCGTTGCGGTGTACCTGTCATGGCGGCGCTCACAACGAGGTCTGCGACATGCCGCCGTCCAGGCTCAGCACGTCGGCGTTGATGAAGCGCGAACCGTCGCCGGCCAGGAAGCAGATCGCGTCGGCGATGTCCTCCACCGTGCCCAGGCGGCCGAGCGGCGTGCGGGCGATGCGGCGGGCGTCGAGTTCGGCCGAGCGGTGCTTGGCGGTACCTTCGGTCGGCACGGCGCCGGGCGCCACCGCGTTGACGCGGATGCGGCGCGGCCCCAGGTCGGCCGCGGCCGCACGCGTGATGCCGAGCACGCCGGCCTTCAGGCCGCTGTAGACCACCGAGCGCGGCGGCGACTTGATGGCGGCGATCGACGCCACATTGACGATCGAGCCGCCGCGCTCGGGGTCCATGGCCTCGGCCGCTGCCTGGATGCCCCAGATCACCGACTTGAAGCCGATCTCGACCATGCGGTCCAGCACCTCGGGCGTGATCTCGGCCAGCGGCTGGTAGCGCACCCAGGCGGCGTTGTTGACCATCACGTCCAGCCGGCCGGCTTCGCGCGCCAGCCGCTGCACGGCATCGCGCATGCCGTCGCGGGTCGAGACATCGGCCGGCAGCGGCAGGGCCACGCCGCCCAGGCGGCGGATCTCCGCCACCGTCTCGTCGACGAAGTCCTGCTTCAGGTCGTTGATGCCGACCGTGGCACCGAGCCGCGCCATGGCCAGCGCGGTGGCGCGGCCGATGCCGTGGCCGGCGCCGCTGATGAAGGCCACGCGGCCGTCGAGGGAGGGATTCATGGCTTGTCGTCCTTGGGTTGTTCCGGCACCAGCAGCGCATCGAGCGCGAAGGCGCCGCGGCCTTCGTCCAGCACCACCAGCGGATTGACGTCGATTTCCGCGACCTCGGCGGCATGCCGCAGCGCGAAGCGCGAGAGATTCGCGACCGCGCGCGCCGCCGCGGCCAGGTCCGCCCGCGGCCGGCCGCGGGCGCCGTCGAGCAAGGCGAACGCCTTGAGCGAGCGCAGCATCGCCAGCGCCTGCGGCTCGCTCACCGGTGCCACCTGCAACGCGACGTCGCGCATCACCTCGGCGAAGATGCCGCCCAGGCCGACCATCACCACCGGGCCGAACACCGGGTCCTTCTTGCTGCCGAGGATCAGCTCGGTGCCGCCTTGCGCCATCTGCGCCACCAGCACGCCGTCGATGCGCGCCTGCGGCGCATGGCCGGCGACACGCGCCAGCAGGCCGTCGTATTCCTCGGCCAACTGCGCCTCCGAGCGCACGCCGACCACCACGCCGCCGACCTCGGTCTTGTGCGCGATGTCGGGCGAGACGATCTTCAGCACCACCGGAAAGCCGATTGCGCGCGCAGCGGCCAGGGCCTCGTCGCGGCTTCGGGCCTGGCGTTCCGCCAGCGCCGGCAGGCCGGCCTCGGCCAACGCCGCCTTGGCGCTGGCCTCGTTGGCAAACGCGCCTGCGGGCAGCGGGGCAGGCGGGATCGTCTCGGCCTGCGCCGGCGCCGTCGTGGCCGCGTCGCGCATGCCGAGCCGCACCAGCGCGGCCAGTGTCGCGCTGGCGGCATCGATGCCCTCCACCGTGGGATAGCCCATCTCGTTGAGCTGCGCCATCACATCCAGCGGCGCCCGGCAGCACAGCACGATCAGCCGCGACGGCTGCTCGCGGCGCACTTGCGCCAGCGCGGACAGGAAGACCTCGCGCAGCCGCGGCACATGGAAGGCGTTGGCCGATTGCAGGATCACCGCGTCGCAATTCGGGTCCTCGGCCACGGCCGACAGCACCTGCACCAGCAGCTGCGGACGGCTCGACACCTGCGCCGTCATGTCCACCGGATTGGCCGGCGAGGCGAAGGGCACCACCGACGTGATGCGCTCGCGCGTGGCGGCCGTGAGCCTGGGCAGTTCCAGGCCCTGCGCACTGGCCGCATCCGCCATCATCACGCCGAAGCCGCCGGAGGCGGTCACCAAGGCCACGCGCGGGCCCTGGGGCGCCCGGTCCATGCCGACCACTGAAATCGCGTGACCGACGTTGATCAGCTGCTCCAGGTTCGGCACCCGGATGGCGCCGCCGTCGCGCAGCACGGCATCGAACACCGCGTCCGATCCGGCCAGGGCGCCGGTGTGCGAGGCCGCGGCCTCGCTGCCGGCCGCGGAGACGCCGATCTTCAGCACCACCAGCGGCTTGCCCGCCGTGCGTGCCAGCGCCATGGCGCGGCGCAGCTTGGCGCCGTCGCGGCAGGTTTCCATGCAGCACAGGATCACCGAGGTCTCGGGATCGCCGGCCAGCGAGGCGATGGCATCGGCGATGTCGACGTCGCACTCGTTGCCGGTGGTCAGGAAGCGGCTGATGCCGATGCCGCGCTCGGATGCCACCCGCATCGTGTAGCTGCCGAGGTTGCCGCTCTGCGAGACGATGCCGACGCTCCCGGCGCGCGGCAGCCCGGATTCCAGCGCCACCGAGAAGGTGGCGATGCTCTTGTCGGCAATGCCGATCGAGCCCAGGCAGTTGGGCCCCACGATGCGCATGCCGGAGCGGCGCGCCACCTGGCCGATGGCCTGTTGCAGCCGGCTGCCCGCCTCGCCCATTTCCGAGAAGCCGGCCGAGAGGATGACCATGGCGCGCACGCCGCGCCGGGCGCAGTCCTCGACCACCTCGAGCACGCCCTCGGGCGGCACCGCCACCACGGCCAGCTCGGGCGCCTCGGGCAGGTCCGCGATGCCGACATAGGCCGGCAGCGACTGCACCGTGCCCGTGCCGGCCTTGCGGTTGATCGGATAGATGGCCCCGGCAAAGCCGTACTTCTGCAGGAATTGCAGCGGCCGCCCGCCGATCTTGGTCACGTCGTCCGAGGCGCCGAAGATCGCGATCGAGCGCGGCCGGAACAGCGCCTCCAGGCCCCGGCCGACTTCCACCCCTTGCGCCGCTGGCGCCGCTTGCGTGAGGTCCATGCTTCAGCGCCCCTTGTAGACCGGCTTGCGCTTCTCCAGGAAGGCCGCTCGCGCCTCCTTGGCATCCTCGGTCTTGGCCAGCGCCATGGTGAAGTTCTGCTCGAAGCGGTAGCCGTCGCGCTGCGGCATCAGGTCCATCATGTTGGCGGCCTGCTTGGCATAGGCGATCGCGATCGGGCTCTTGGAGGCGATCTCCTGGGCGATCTTCCTGGCCTCGGGCAGCAGTTCCTCGGGCGGCAGCACGGCATCGATCACGCCGCGCCGGTACAGCTCGGCGGCGGGCACGCGCATCCCGGTGAAGAACATCCGGCGCGTGAAGGAGCGGCCGAGCACGGTGCGCAGCATCGAGACGCCGCCGGCCAGCCCGACATTGATCTCCGGCATCGCGAAGCTGGCGTCGTCGGAGGCGAGGAAGATGTCGCAGGCGGCCATCAGTCCCAGGCCGGCGCCGAGCGCCGGGCCGTTGACGGCGGCAATGACCGGCTTGGCGCATTCGCGGATGGCATTGCCGGTTTCGCGCGTCAGCCGGTTGTGGCCCAGGAAGTCGCCGGCCTTGTCCGGATCGGGCCGGTCCTTCAGATCGGCGCCGGAGCAGAAGAACTTGCCGCTGCCGGTGAGGATGGCCACGCGGATGTCGCTGCGCTCGGAGATCTCGTCGAAGACCTCGATCAGGCGGCGCCGCGTCTCGCGGTCCATGGCGTTGACCGGCGGCTTGTCCAGCCGGACCACGGCGACGTACTCCGACACTTCAAGATTGACGCTCATCGTGAACTCCTGGAAACATGGGTGGTGCTCGGCGCGTCCTGCGTGCCGGCGGGGTCTGGCGCCGCCGCGAGCAGGCGCGAGGCATGCGTGAGGCGGTCGCCGTAGCGGAATTCGGAGGCCAGCAGGCGTTGCGCCATGCGGGTGGCCAGCACCTCCTCGCTCACGCCCATGCCGCCATGCATCTGGATCGCGGCCTCGGCGCAGGCGCGCGCGGTCTCCGCCAGCGACACCTTCATCAGGCCGAGGGTGCGGCGCAGACCGGCCGCGCCGCTTTCGTATTCCTGCAAGGCCTGCATCAGCAGGCCACGGGCGCCGAGATAGCGCACGTACATGTCAGCCGTGCGGTGGCGCAGCACCTGGAAGGACGACAGAGCGACACCGAACTGGCGCCGTTCCTTCAGATGCACGACGGTCTGCTCGACCAGGGTGGCGAGCGCGGCCACGCTGTCCACCGCCGTCAGCAGCAGGGCCGCGTCGCCGGCATGCAGCAGCGCCGCCTCGGCCTCGGGCCCGCGCGCGATGCAAGCGCCGGCCGGAACCGCGAGCCGGACCAGGCTGAAGTCCGCTGCCTGCCGGCCTTCCATCGTGCGGTAGCGGGCGCTGGGCGCGCCGACCCGGGCGGCCTCCAGCACGAAGAGCGCGATCTCGCCGCTGCCTGGCAGCAACGCCGGCACCAGGTAGTGGGTGGCGGCCAGCGAGGCATCGACGCCTTGCACTTCGCCGCTCAGTTCCCAGCCGATGTCCAGCTGGGTCGCCTGCACGGCGATCTGGTCCAGCGGAGCGGCCAGCGAGGTCAGGGGCGCGAGCCTGGCGCTGGCCTCGCACACCGCTTCCAGCCAGCGGGCACCGGCGTCGCGCGCCGCCTGCAGGGCCAGGGGCACCACGGCGCAGCTTTCGATCACCGGCAGTTGCAGGCCTTGCGCGGCCAGTCCTTCGACGACGGCGGCCAGGTCGGCCATGGTGCCGCCGACGCCACCGAAGGCCTCGGGCACCAGGGTGCAGGCCCAGCCCATCTGCTGGATCGGATCACCGCCTGCCAGGTCCTTCGAGGCGGCATGGTCCTGCGCGAAGCGGCTGGCCGCATCGAGCAGCATGCCGGGGAACAGGGGTTGGAATGAGATCGACACTTCTAGGCTCCCAGGAGTTCGTGGGCGACGACGTTGCGCTGCACCTCGGAGGTGCCCCCGGCGATCGTCCGTGCGCGGGTGAACATGTAGTTCTGCACCCAGGTGGCGCCGGGCTCGGCCTCGCCCTCCTCGGCCAGGAAGCGCTGGGCCGCCTGCGGCCCGACCGCATCGAGCGCGACGGTAGTCAGGCGCTGGGCGACATCGCTGCACAGCAGCTTGAGCATCGAGGGCTGGGCGCCCAGCGGGCGCTGGTGCATCAGGTCGTCGGTGGCGTTGCCGAGCACGACGCGCGCGCCCTTCAGGTCGGCTTCGCACAGCAGCAGCCGGTAGCGCAGGGCACCGAGGTCGCGCCCGCCGCGGGCTGTGCGGGCGGCCAGGTCGACCACCTCGGCCACCTGGCGCCGCATCAGCTCCAGCCGGGAGACGCTGGCCGGCGGGAGGCGCTCGCGTTCGAGCAGGTACTTGGCGCAGGTCCAGCCCTTGCCCTCCTCGCCGATCAGGTTGGCGGCCGGCACGCGCACCTCGTCGAAGAAGACTTCGTTCAGATGGTGCCAGCCGTCGATGGTGCGGATCGGACGCACGGTGATGCCGGGCGTGTCCATCGGCACCAGCAAGAGCGAGATGCCTTCCTGCTTCTTGGCCTCGCGCGAGGTGCGCACCAGCATGTAGATCATGCTGGCTTCGTGCGCATGCGAGGTCCAGATCTTCTGGCCGTTGACCAGGTAGTGGTCGCCGTCGCGGCGCGCGGCGGTGCTCAGCGATGCCAGGTCCGAGCCCGAGCCCGGTTCCGAGTAGCCCTGGCACCACCAGTCGGAGCCGTCGAGGATGCGCGGCAGGAAGCGCGCCTTCTGCTCCGGCGTGCCGAAGCGGATGATGACCGGACCGATATGCCCGAGCCCATGGTGGTAGAGCGGCGGGCATTCCGCCTCGGCCATCACTTCCTCGAAGATCAGCCGCTGCTTCAGGTCCCAGCCGGTGCCGCCGTGCTCCTTCGGCCAGCTCGGTGCGCCCCAGCCCTTCTGGTGCAGGATCTGCTGCCAGCCGAGGTATTCGCGCTTGGTGACTTTCTGGCCCGTGGCAACCACGGCGCGGATCTCCGGCGGGCAGGCGGCGCGGGCGAATTCTTCCAGCTCGCGGCGGAAGGCGGCATAGCGGTCCGCCTCGCCGGCGGTGTCGTTCATCGACATGTGTCTGTCTCCTGGTTGTCTAGGGTGCAGCGGCGTGGGCTGGCGCCTCTTCGCCCGCGCGCAGCTTGGTGATCAGTTCGTCCAGGCCCGCCGCGGCGCCGTCGGCATCGCGCCGGCGCAGGCTGGCCAGGATGTTGCGACGCAATGGAAACAGGTCCGGGCGCGAGCGCACCGCAATCACATGCGTCATGCGTTCGCGCAGGATGCTGGTCATGGTCTGGGCCATCAGCATCAGGGCCTCGTTGTGCCCGGCCGCCGCAATGGCCGAGAAGAAACGGCTGGCCGACTCGATGCGCTGCGGCAGCGGGTCGCTGGCCTGGTGCTGTTCGATGGCCTGGATGGCCGCCTCGATCGCATCCAGCTCGGCTTCGCTGGCGCGGCCGCAGGCCAGGCGCAGCAAGGTGCCGTACAGCGTGCGGTAGGCCTCGTCCAGGTCGGCCTGGCCCAGGCGCCCCTCGGTCACCAGCTTGCGCAGCGACTCGGCCAGCATCATGTAGGCACCCTTGTAGAACACCAGCGCATGGTCGCTGCCGCCGCCACGCATGTGTTTCACCTCGCCGATGAACACCACATGGTCGCCGGCCTCGTGGCGGGCGAAGACGCTGCATTCGAAGCTGGCCAGGCAGTCCTCGACGATCGGCATCCCCAGCGGGCCCGCGTGCCAGGGCACGCCTTCGAACTTGTCGACGATCCGGCTGGAGGCGAAGCGGCCCGACAGGGCGTCCTGGCGCTGCGACAGGATGTTGATGGCAAAGGCATCGGCGTCGGCGAAGGTCCCCAGCAGGCTGCTCGCCTTGCGCAGGCTGAACAGCACCAGCGGCGGCTCCAGCGACACCGAACTGAAGGAATTGCAGGTCAGGCCGACCGGCTGGCCGTCCGCGCCATGCGTGGTGATCACGGCCACGCCGGTGGGAAAGCAGCCCAGCAGCTGGCGAAACAGCATCGGTTCGATGGCCGCATCGGCGGCGGCGGTGGCTGCGTGGGTCACGGCTGTTCCTTTGCGTGGAAAGCGATCAGCGCCTCAGGCCGCGGCAACCTCGAGCACCGGCGCGGCCGCATGCGGCGCGTCATTGGCGATCTCGCGCTGCACTGCCGGCATGATGACCTTCGACCACAGCTCGAGCTGGCGCAGCATGGTCGGATGGTCGAAGTCGCCCATCTGGGTCTGGAAGCTGTAGTGCACCGGCTTGAGGGCGCGGATCTCGGCCACGACCCGCTCGATCACCACGTCCACCGGCCCCACCGGCAGCAGTTGGCGCATCTCGTCCAGGCTGGGCTCGCCTTCGAACACGCCTTCTTCGACCTGGTAGTCGTCCGCCACCTGGGCGGTGCGGCGCTTCAGGCTGACCGCGATGCGGCGCTGGTAGCGGGCGCAATCGAGGTAGCGCTCGACATCCGCCTTGTTGTCGCTGGCGAAGGCGGCGCGCAGCACGCCGACCCTGACCTGGGCCGGGTCCTTGCCTTCGGCGCGCGACACCTTGTCGATCAGGGCGCGGGTCTGGCGCAGCTTCTCGACCCCGCCATCGCCGCCGGAGACGAACACATGGTGGTTCGAACGCACGGCGCGGGCGATGAAGGTGGGGTCGACGCTGGTGATCCACAGCGGCGGCATCGGCTGCTGCACGGCCCGCTGGCTGATGGCGCTGGACGGCTGGCGGTAGAACTTGCCCTCGTAGCTGAACTTCGGCTGGGTCAGGCCCAGCTCCAGCATGTCGAGCATCTCCAGCGTGCGCTCCTTGGCGGACTCGAGCGAGACGCCGAAGCGCTCGAACTCGAACTGCTGGTAGCCCGAGCCGATGCCCAGGTTCAGCCGGCCGTCCGAGAGCTGGTCGACCATCGCCGCGTCGGCGATCAGCCGCGCCGGCTGGTACAGCGGCGCGACGACAATGCCGGTGCCGAGCCGGATCTTGCGGGTGACCGCGGCGCAATGGGAGATCATGGTCAGCGGCGACGAGCACATGCCGTAGTTGCTGAAATGGTGCTCGGCGAACCAGGCCGCGCCGAAGCCGAGTTCGTCGGCCACCCGGGTCTGCTCGACCGCGTCCCTGAGGATCTGATAGGAGGTCTTATGCTTGTTTCGCTGCTGCATCAGAATGAAGATTCCGAAATCCATGTCGGGGCTCCTTGTGGCGTTGGTTGGTTGCGTGCGGCGATGATAGGAACGGGGTGCCGCTGCTGCGCACCAACCTGCGCACAGCTTCTTTGCATCTTTTGAAATGAAGGCACTCGACTCGCTGCGCATCTTCGTGGCCACCCTGCGCAAGGGAAGTCTCTCGGCCGCGGGGCGCAGCCTCAGCCTGTCGCCGGCCACCATCTCGCGCCGCATCAGCGCGCTGGAAGACGAACTCGGGGTGCAACTGGTGGATCGCACCAGCCGCACCCTGAAGGTCACAGAGGCCGGCCAGGCCTTTCTCGAACGCGCCGAGGTGGTGCTGGAAGCCATGGCCGAGGCGGAGCAGGCGGCGCGCAATGCCCGGCTGCTGCCGGAAGGGCGGCTGCGCATCCATTCGCGCATGCAGATCGGCCTGCGCGTGATCGCCCCGCTGCTGCCGCGCTTCACCCAGCGCTATCCGGACATCCAGGTGGAGATCGATCTGTCCGAGCATCCGGTCAACCTGGTCGAGCAGGATTTCGACATCGACATCCGCACCGGCGCCTCCAGCGATTCCAGCTTCGTGATCAAGCGCCTGCTCAGCAGCGACGAAGTGCTGGTGGCCAGCCCGGCCTTCGCCAAGGCCCATCCGCGCATCCGCCATCCCAACGACCTGCCGCAGGTGAAATGCCTCACCTACCGGCGCGAGCAGGAAGCCACGACCTGGAAGTACATCGATGCCGAGGGGCAAGAGCAGGAACTCCGGATCCAGGGCGTGCTGAGCTCCAACAACGGCGAGGTGCTGCGCCTGGCCGCGATCGGCGGCGTGGGCATCGCGCTGCTGTCGGAGCCCACGGTGCGCAGTTGCATCCAGGATGGCTCGCTGGTGCGCCTGCTGCCGGACTTCCGCTTCGCGGTGCGGGGGTTTTCCAACGGCATCTACGCGGTGTTCCGGCACAGCGCCACGCTGCCGCTGAAGGTGCGGGCCTTCGTCGACTTCATCGCCGAGGCGCTGCG
>DASXKG010000539.1:0-4416 GCA_036496965.1 Variovorax sp. | reverse complement strand
GCCCAGCGTCGGCCGCAGCTGCTGGCGCAGCGTCGCATCGCCGATGGCGGCGGCGGGCACCGGCGCGATGACGGGAGAAGGCGGCGGCTCGCCGTAGCGCTGCGGCGCGGCGGTCCAGCTGGCGACCCAGTGCGGCCCAGGGGGGGCGGGCCGCGCCGCCGCAGGCAGCTCGACGGCGAGGAGAATGAACAGCAGCAGCGCGGCGATGAATCGTGGCATCGGGTTCACGCCCAAAGTCGCCCAGTGTACGAAGGCTGCGCGACAGTGGGCGACAGCTCACCAGGTATCGACGTAGGGGCTGGCCGGCCGCTGCGCGCCAGCGGCCGAGGCGAGTCCGCGCACCAGCCAGCTGCGCGTATCGGCGGGGTCGATGACGGCGTCGATCTCGAGCGTCTGCGCCATGTGGATCGCCTCGCCGTTGGCGTACTGCTGGGCGACGAGCTTCCGGAAAAGCGCGTCGCGCTCTGCGCCTTCGGGTGCCGCCGCGAGCTCCTTTCGGAAGCCGAGCCGCACCGCGCCCTCGAGGCCCATGGCGCCGAATTCGCCGGTGGGCCAGGCCACCGTGAACACCGGCGCATCGAAGCCGCCCGCGGTCATCGCCTGCGCACCCAGGCCATAGCCCTTGCGCAGCACCACCGCGAAATAGGGCACGCGCAGGTGCGAGGCGACCATGAACATGCGGCAGACATGCCGCACCTGCGCCTGGGCCTCGATCTCGGGGCCGACCATGAAGCCGGGCGTGTCGCACAGCGCCACCAGCGGCAGGCCGTGGGCGTTGCACAGCTGCATGAAGCGCGCGGCCTTGTCAGCGCCATCGACGTCGATCGCGCCGCCCAGGTGATGCGGGTTGTTGGCCATCAGGCCCACCGGGCGGCCCTCGATGCGCGCCAGTGCCGTGACGATGCCGGCGCCGAAGCCGGCGCGCAGCTCGAGCAGCGAGCCGGTGTCGGCCACGCCGCGCATCGCGGCGCGCACGTCGTAGACGCGCAGCCGGTTCTCCGGCACCGCATGGCGCAAGGCGCGCGGGTCGGCGCATTGCCAGTCGTGCGTGGGCCCCTGGAAATAAGACAGGTACTGCTTCGCCGCCGCGACGGCATGCGCCTCGTCCGGCACCAGGATGTCGATCACGCCGTTGCGCGACTGCACGCCGCTCGGTCCGATCTGCTCCGGCGCGAAGCTGCCGAGGCCGCCGCCCTCGATCATGGCCGGGCCGCTCATGCCGATGTTGCTGGCCTCGGTGGCGATGATCACGTCGGCGCAGCCCAGCAGCGCCGCATTGCCCGCGAAGCAGCGGCCATGCACGATGCCCACCACCGGGACCTTGCCGGACAGGGCCGCGAACTGGCTGAAGGTGTGGTTGTTCAGCCCGGCGACGATGGGCATGTCGGTGTCGCCCGGCCGGCCGCCGCCGCCCTCGGCAAACAGCACCACCGGCAAGCCAAGCTGGTGCGCGATGCCCAGCAGGCGATCGGTCTTGTGGTGATTGCGCATTCCCTGCGTGCCGGCCAGCACGGTGTAGTCGTAGGCCATCACTGCACAACGTGATTTCTCGGGCCCGAACTGCTTCGCGTTGACGCTGCCGATGCCGGTGACCATGCCGTCGGCGGGCGTGTTGGCGATCAGGTCCTCGAGCGAGCGGCGGCGCGTCTGGGCGGCGATCGCGAGGGCGCCGTACTCGATGAAGTTGCCGGGGTCGTCGGCCAGCGCACAGAGGTCGGCGATGTTCTCGCGCGCGGTGCGTCCACCCTGCGCATGGCGCTTGGCCACTGCCGCGCCGCGGTTGGCGTCGAGCGTCGGTGCGTGGCGGTCGAGCACCTTCTGCAGGTCGGGGCGGATCTGGTCGAGGTCGTATTCGACCCGGGACTCGGCCTGAACCGCCTCGGCGTCCACGGGTTCGAGCCGGAGCAGCGATTGCCCTTCGACCAGGTAGTCGCCCGCGGCCGCGAGCAGCGCGACGACCCGGCCGGCCGCGCTCGCGTGCAGCAGATGCTCCATCTTCATCGCTTCGAGCACGCCGACCTGGGCACCGGCCGGCACGACATCGCCGACGTCGACTTCGAAGCCGACCAGCCGGGCCGGCATGGGCGCCCGCAGCACGAGGCCGTGCTCGTCATCCGGCAGCGGCGCCGAAGCGGCACCGGCCGCGGCGATCGCGGGCCGCGCAGCCTTCGCCGCCCCCGCGTCGATGCGCGCGGCGGCGCCGAGCAGGTCGGCCAGGTGGGTCTCGACGAAACGCGTGTGCAGCGCCTGCGTCGTGAACTCGGGGCGCAGCGCGATCGCGCGCAGCAGCGACAGGTTGGTCGCCATGCCTTCGATGTGGCATTCGGCCAGCGCACGCAGCGATCGCCGCACGACATCGGCAAACTGCGTGGAGGGCGAATGCACGATGAGCTTGGCCAGCAGCGTGTCGTAGTGCGGCGAAGGCGCGAGGCCCGCGTAGCCGTGCGTGTCGACGCGCACCCCCGGGCCGGAGGGCAGCTCGAAGCGGGCCAGCGTGCCGCTCGATGGCCGCGCCTGTCCCTGGGCATCGAGGCTTTCGGCGTTGATGCGCCACTGGATCGCGAAGCCGCGCTGCGCCGCCGTGCCGCCCCCGTCGATCGCCAGATCCGCCAGCGTCTGTCCGTTGGCGATGCCGATCTGGAGCTGGACCAGGTCGAGTCCGGTGACGGCCTCCGTCACCGTGTGCTCGACCTGCAGCCGAGGATTGGCCTCGATGAAGACGAAGGGCAGCGCCTCCGAAGCTTCGTCGACCAGGAATTCGAAAGTGCCCAGGCTGCGGTAGCCGACCGCCTTCGCCATGCGCAGCGCGGCCTGCGTGATCCGCGCGCGCAGGGCGGCCGGCAGCGCGGGGCTCGGCGCGATCTCGACCAGCTTCTGGAAGCGCCGCTGCAAAGTGCACTCGCGCTCGCCGAGGCTGGCCACCGCCTCCCCGTCGCCGAGCACCTGGATCTCGATGTGGCGCGCAGGGCGCATGAGCCGCTCGACGTAGACACCGTCGACGCCGAAGGCCGCCTTGCCTTCGGAGACGCAGCGCGCATGGGCCTCGGGCAGCTCCTCGGCCTTCAACACCGCGCGCATGCCGCGGCCGCCGCCGCCGCCGATGGCCTTGATCATGACGCCGGCCGCGGCGCCGTCGGCCTGCTGGGCGGCGAAGAAGGCCTGCGCCTCGGCCAGCGTCACCGCGCCGGCACTGCCGGGCATGACGGGCACGTCGCACTGCGCGGCCAGGGCCCGGGCCCGGGCCTTGTCGCCGAACAGGGCGAGCTGCTCCGGCGTCGGCCCGATGAAGTGCAGGCCGGCATCCGTGCAAGCCTGCGCGAAGTCCGCGCGCTCGCTGAGGAACCCATAGCCCGGATGCACCGCGTCACAGCCCTGCGCCTGCGCCACCGCGATCAGCGCCGCGGCATCGAGGTAGGCCGCGGGACCGGAGGCATCGAGCGCGACCGCCGTGTCGGCCAGCTGTACGTGCAGCGCCGAGGCGTCGTCCTTCGCATGGACCGCGACGCTCGCGATGCCGAGATCGCGCAGCGCCCGCACCAGCCGCACCGCGATCTCGCCGCGGTTGGCCACCAGAATCTTCTTCAGCATGGGACTAGTCTTTCAACAGGCGGCGCAGCACCTTGCCGGCACCGGTGGTGGGCAGCGCATCGATGAAGCTCACCGCCCGCGGGGCCTTGTAGTCGGCCATGTTGTCGCGTGCCCAGGCGATGAGTGCGTCGGCATCGAGCGCGGCGCCGGGCTTGCGCACGACGAAGGCCTTGACCACCTCGCCCTTGCGCGCATCGGGCAGCGCCACCACCGCGGCCTGCGCCACCGCCGGATGCTTGACCAGGATCGTCTCCACCTCTTCGGGGAACACGCTGTAGCCGGAGACCTTGATCATTTCCTTGAAGCGGCCGATGAAGCTGAGATAGCCGTCGGCATCGAGCTTGCCCATGTCGCCGGTATGCACCCATCCGTTGCGCAAGGTGGCGGCCGTGGCCTCGGGCTTGTTCCAGTAGCCCTTGAAGGTGCCCGGGCTGGCCAGCACGATTTCGCCGACCTCGCCTGCGGGCTTCGGCTCGCCGGTGTCGGGGTCGAGGATGCGGATCGACACGCCCGGCACCGCGACGCCCTGCGTGCCCCAGCGCGGCGCATGGTGCGGCGTGTAGGTGTCGCAGGTGTGGGTCTCGCTGAGCCCGTAGGCGGCCTCGAAGGAGCTGCAGTTGGGCGCGTGGCGGCGCCATTCTTGCGCCAGCGCTTCGGTGAAGGTGATGCCGAAGCTGGTCACCGGATTCATGCGCAGGCTCGAGAGATCGAAACCCGCGCTGCCCTCGAGCTGCATGCAGGCCACGTTCATCGGCGCGATGCTGTACCACCAGCTGATCCGGTGCTGCGCGATGGCCTGCAGCGCCGCACGCGGCTCGAAGCGATGCA
>DASXKG010000538.1:0-3328 GCA_036496965.1 Variovorax sp. | reverse complement strand
CGACTGGGCCACCAGCGTGGCGCCTTCCTTGCGGATCGTGACGTCGAGGAAGTTCATGGCCGGCGCGCCGATGAAGCCGGCGACGAACTTGTTGACCGGCTTGCCGTAGACCGCAAGCGGCGTGCCGGCCTGCTGGACCCGCCCGTCGCGCATGATCACCACCCGGTCGCCCAGGGTCATGGCTTCGACCTGGTCGTGGGTCACGAACACCGAGGTGGTCGGCAGTTGCGCATGCAGCCGCTTGATCTCGATGCGCATCTGGGCGCGCAGCTTGGCGTCGAGGTTGCTGAGCGGCTCGTCGAACAGGAAGACCAGCGGATTGCGCACGATGCAGCGGCCCAGCGCCACTCGCTGCTGCTGGCCACCCGAGAGCTGGCGCGGCCTGCGCTTCAGCAGCTCGTGGAGGCCCAGCATCTCGGCGGCGCGGTCGATCGCCGCCTTGATCTCGCTTTCGGGCACGCGCTTGTTGCGCAGGCCGAAGGCCAGATTGTCGTAGACGCTCATATGCTGATAGAGCGCGTAGTTCTGGAACACCATGGCGACGTCGCGGTCGCGCGGCGGCAGGTGGTTGACCAGCCGATCGCCGATGCGGATCTCGCCGCTGGAAATATCCTCGAGCCCCGCGATCATGCGCAGGGTCGTCGACTTGCCGCAGCCCGACGGACCGACCAGCGCCACGAATTCCTTGTCGGCGATCGAGAGATCGACGTCCTTCACGGCATGGAAGACGGCGCCATAGTGCTTGTTGAGCTTGCTGAGAACGATACTGGCCATGGACTCTGCTTCTCATCTCCTCCCCCGTCTTACGGGGAGGGTAGGGAGGGGGAAGGCTACGGGTCGAGGTCGACGTCCTTCGCGTCGCTTTCCCCCTCCGGCCCTGCGGGCCACCTCCCCCGTATGACGGGGGAGGTGATGATCTTCGCCTACTGCGCCGCCTTCGTGACCAGCGGCGCGCTTTCGGCCAGCACCTTGGCGATGTCCTCGCGCTTGCCGGTCACCGCCTTGGTCACGGCGTCGTTGAACGCCTTGTGCACCGCTGGCCACTGCGGGAAGTAATAGGCGCCGCGCACCTTGTCGGGTGAATCGAGCGCGGCCTCCTTCAACAGCTTCATGAAGGGATCCTGGGCCGCGATCTTGTCCCAGAACTGCGTGTTGGGCGGCGGCGCGCCGGTCGCCTTCCACAGCTTCATCTGGCCCTCCTCGTCCACCATCATGGCGCCCAGCATTTCCTTGGCCAGCGCCTTGCGCTCGGGCGAGATCGACTTCGGGATCGCCCAGCCCCAGATGTCGTCCCAGGCGAAGTTCTTGGTGCGGTGCGGCCCGAGCGGGAAACGCGCGGCCGAGACCTTGCCGACGACCTTCGACTTGGCCGGATCGTTGAAAGTGCCCCACCACAGCGAATCGGCCACGGTGAAGGCCGCGTCGCCCGACATGAAGATGGCGTTGGCCTCGTTGCGGTCGTAGGCCGGCATGCCGCGCGGCGAGATCTTGTGGGTGTTGATGGCATCCCACCAGTATTCGGCCGTCTCCTTCATGCAGGGTTCGTTCATGCTCGACTTCCAGCCGTTCTGCGCCAGCACCTTGTTGTCGCGCTCGTAAAACGGCATCAGCACGTCGCAGTTGTTGCCCCACATCGACCAGAACCAGCTGAACCAGCTGTTGTTCATCGACATGGCGCCGACATAGCCCCATTTCACCTTGTTGGCGGCCTGCAGCTTCTTGCTCATGGCGACGACTTCGGCCAGCGTCTTGGGCACCTCGTTGGGCTGCACCAGGTCGTTGCGATAGAAGAACACGCTGAAAGTCTGGCCCATCGGCACGACGGTGTTCTGGCCCTGGGCATTGCCGAACACGACCTTGTCCATGCCCCACTTCTCGGCGAACTGCAGTCCCGGGATGTCGTCGGTCGGCTCGAGCAGGTGGGCCCACAGCTGGCCCCAGTCGTCGTTGTGCCAGATGACGTCGTACTGGTCGGAGTTCGAGGTCAGCGACGCCGTCATCTTCTCGACGTAGACGCCATAGGAATTCGGCACCTTGACGATCTTGATGCCCTTCTTGGCGCCCCACGTCTCGAACATGGCGATCGAGGCGTCTTGAATGGGGCTGGGCTGGTAGCCGATGCGCAGTTCCTTGACCGCTTGCGCGCTGGCGCCGCCGGCGGCCAGCAGGCCGGCCGCGGCCACCATGGTGCTCAATGCCCTTCGTCTCATCCTGTACATGTTTCCTCCTCCGTGATTGTCGTCTTCTTAGATCCGCAACCCGCGGATCACGTACTTCTGGCCGAACAGGGCCAGCAGGAAGGCCGGTACCAGCGCCAGGACCGCGGTCGCCGCCATCAGGTTCCAGCGCAGGCCCATTTCGGTGACGAACTGCGCCATCACGACGGTGATCACCGGCACGCGGTTGCCCGTCAGGATCAGCGCGAACAGGAACTCGTTCCAGGTGAACAGCCAGCACAGGACGGCCAATGCCGAGATCGCCGGAATGGCCGACGGCAAGGCGACGCGCACGAACGCGCCCCAGCGGGTGCAGCCGTCGATCAGCGCGGCATGCTCCATCGACGGGTCGATGCCGTCGAAGAAGCCCTTCATCAGCCAGGAGAAGAAGCAGATATGCACCGCGATGTGCGGCAGCAGGAGGCCGATATAGGTGTCGTAGATCCCCCAGCTCTGGGCCACGAAATAAAGCGGCAGCACCCACGAGATGTAGGGCACGCAGCGGAACACGTAGATGGTGCCGAACCAGGTGCTCGAGGCCGGCCCGCGAAAGCGCGACAGCATGTAGCCGCTCGACACCGTCACCAGCAGCGAGAAGAAGGTCGCCAGCGTCGAGATCAGGGCCGAATTGAAAAAGGCCTGGAGCAACCGGTCGTCGAGCAGCACCTCGGCGAAGTTCCCGAGCGTGAACTCGCTGCCGCGATGGACGTAGTAGACACCCGATTCGGGCCTGAGCGAGGTCAGGATCAGCCACAGCACGGGAAAGGCGAAAGCAAAGCAGGCCCCGGCGAGCACCAGCGCGAACAACGCGCGCCGTACGCCGCCCGGCAAGCGGGCGAACATCAGCGGCTGGCGGACCATCGCCATCGGTTCAGGCCTTGGCGATGCGGTCGACGAGGCGATAGAGCGCCACGCCGACCACCAGGATGATGACAGCGCCGATGATCGCCGCCGCGGAGCCGCGGCCGAGGTCCAGACTGAGGAAGGCCAGCACGTAGGCGTAGAGGCTGAACAGCTCGGTCGATCGGCCGGGGCCGCCGCCGGTCAGGGTCCAGACGATGTCGAAGGTGCGGAAGGCGTCGATGGCGCGGATCACGACGCAGACCACGATC
>DASXKG010000537.1:0-1724 GCA_036496965.1 Variovorax sp. | reverse complement strand
CAGCACGTCGCAGTTGTTGCCCCACATCGACCAGAACCAGCTGAACCAGCTGTGGTTCATCGCCATGCCGCCGACGTAGCCCCATTTCACCTTGCCGGCGGCCTGCAGCTTCTTGCTGACCTCGACCACTTCGGCCTGCGTCTTGGGCACCTCGTTGGGCTGCAGCAGGTCGGAGCGGTAAAAGAACACGCTGAAGGTCTGGCCCATCGGCACCACGGTGTTCTGGCCCTGGGCGTTGCCGAACACGACCTTGTCCATGCCCCACTTCTCGGCGAACTGCAGGCCGGGGATGTCGTCGGTCGGCTCGAGCAGATGGGCCCACAGTTGGCCCCAGTCGTCGTTGTGCCAGATGACGTCGTACTGGTCGGAGTTCGAAGTCAGCGCCGCCGTCATCTTCTCGACGTAGACGCCGTAGGAGTTGGGCACCTTGACGATCTTGACGCCGTTCTTGGCGCCCCAGGTCTCGAACATGGCGATCGAGGCGTCTTGAATGGGGCTCGGCTGGTAGCCGATGCGCAGTTCCTTGACCGCCTGCGCGCTGGCGCCGCCGGCGGCGAGCAAGCCGGCAGCGGCCGCGATCGCGGCCAATGCCCTTCGTCTCATCTTGTCCATATCGTTTCCTCCTCTGTGATTGTCGTCTTCTTAGATCCGCAATCCCCGGATCACGTACTTCTGGCCGAACAGGGCCAGCAGGAAGGCCGGCACCAGCGCCAGGACCGCGGTCGCCGCCATCAAGTTCCAGCGCAGGCCCATTTCGGTGACGAATTGCGCCATCACCACGGTGATCACCGGCACGCGGTTGCCCGTCAGGATCAGCGCGAACAGGAACTCGTTCCAGGTGAACAGCCAGCACAGCACGGCGAGCGCCGAAATCGCGGGAATGGCCGACGGCAGGGCGACGCGCACGAACGCGCCCCAGCGCGTGCAGCCGTCGATCAGGGCGGCATGCTCCATCGACGGGTCGATGCCGTCGAAGAAGCCCTTCATCAGCCAGGAGAAGAAGCAGATATGCACCGCAATGTGCGGCAGCAGGAGCCCGATATAGGTGTCGTAGATGCCCCAGCTCTGGGCGACGAAATAGAGCGGCAGCACCCACGAGATATAGGGCACGCAGCGGAACACATAGATGGTGCCGAACCAGGTGCGCGAGGCCGGTCCGCGGAAGCGCGACAGCATGTAGCCGCTCGACACCGTCACCAGCAGCGAGAAGAAGGTCGCGAGGGTGGAGATCAGCGCCGAATTGATGAAGGCCCGGACCAGCCGGTCGTCGAGCAGCACCTCGGCGAAGTTCCCGAGCGTGAACTCGGTGCCGCGATGGACGTAGTAGACGCCCGATTCGGGCCTGAGCGAGGTCAGGATCAGCCACAGCACGGGAAAAGCGAAGGCGAAGCAGGCGCCGGCCAGCGCCAGCGCGAACAGGGCGCGCCGCGCGCCCGCCGGCAGGCCGGCGAACATCAGGGGCTGGCGGACCATCGCCATCGGCTCAGGCCTTGGCGATGCGGTCGACGAGGCGATAAAGCGCTACGCCCACGACCAGGATGATGAGACCGCCGATGATGGCCGCCGCCGAGCCGCGGCCGAGATCCAGACTGAGGAAGGCCAGCACGTAGGCGTAGAGGCTGAACAGCTCGGTCGATCGGCCGGGGCCGCCGCCGGTCAGGGTCCAGACGATGTCGAAGGTGCGGAAGGCGTCGATGGCGCGGATCACGACGCAGACCACGATC
>DASXKG010000536.1:0-2105 GCA_036496965.1 Variovorax sp. | reverse complement strand
CAGGCCACCCCGGCGATGCCGGCGCCGACGACGGCGTAGTGGCGGGAAGGCGTGGATCGATGGCGGTCGGCGGGCGGGCGAAGTGTCATGGCGGTCTCTTTGTTGGAGGTCACAGTCGATGCACTCTAACCGGTTGCCCGGCCGACGCCGGTGCGCTGCGAGCGCCTGCGCGCCATCATCTTCCCCGGTAGCGTTCCAGCAGGGCGAGGCGCGTGCCCTCGTGCTCGAAGCGATCGAGCCACCATTGCAGCGCCCGCCCCGGACCCGCAGCGCTGCGCACGCGCCATGCGAGATGCATGGTGCCCAAGGGCAGCATCCGCTCGGTGCGTCGCGTCACCAGGTGGCCGGCCTCGATATAGGGCCGGGCCATCGGCTCCGGCAGGAACCCGCCGCCCAGTCCGTGCAACTGCGCCGCCAGCTTGGCCTGCATGGTCGGCACCGTCAGCACGTCCTGGCCGCCGACCAGATTGACCGTCATGCTCGGCCCGGCGCGCGAGGAGTCGGCAGCCGCGACGGCCCGGTGCTGGCGCAGCACGTCGTCGCTGATCGGCTCCTTGGCCCTGGCCAGCGGGTGGTGGGGTGCCACCGCATACACGAAGGCCAGGTTGCCCAGCGGCCGGCTGCGTATGCCCGCGGCGGTGAAGGCCAGGCTGGCCGCGCCGACCACCGCGCCCACCGCCAGGTCGGCCTCACCGCTGCTGAGCGCTTCCGTGGTGCCCAACAGGGTCTCGTCGCGCAGCTTGAGCCGGGTCGGCGGCTGCAGCGCATAGAAGTCGCCGACCAGGTCGAGCAGCGGATCGCGCGCGATCACGCTGTCCACCGCGATCGTCAGCATCGGCTCCCAGCCGGTGGCGACACGCTTCACGCGGTTGGCCATGGCGTCGATCTCGCCGAGCAGCCGGCTCGATTCGCGCAGCAGTTCCATGCCCGCCTCGGTCAGGCGCGCCTGGCGCCCGCTGCGGTCGAACAGAAGCACGTCGAGGGCTTCCTCCATCTGCCGCACCCGGTAGCTCAGCGCACTGGGCACGACCCCGATCGAACGCGCCGCGGCGGCGAAACTGCCGGTGTCGGCCACCGCTTGCAGCATCGACAGCGCATCGGGCGTCAGGACTTCGCGCGCGCTAGGCATAGAGATTCACCATTCAAAAAATTTGAATGATGCCATCAAAACGCTGCGCTTTTTTCGCCCGCTGCCCGGCCTAAAGTCCTGTTCATCCGCTGCGCACAGGGCGCGGCATTTCGAGAGCCCCGCCAGACGGGGTTGGAGATCGACGATGTTGCAAGTCCGTAAATCCCAGCAACGCGGTTATGCCGACCACGGCTGGCTGCGCTCCTTCCACAGCTTTTCCTTTGCCGGTTACTATGACCCCGAGTACATGGGCTTCGGGAATCTGCGCGTGATCAACGAGGACCGCGTGGCTGCCGGCGCCGGCTTCGGCACCCATGGCCACAAGGACATGGAAATCATCAGCTATGTGCTGTCAGGCGAACTGGCGCACAAGGACAGCATGGGCAACGTGGAAACCATCCCGCCCGGCGACGTGCAGCGCATGAGCGCCGGCCGCGGCGTGATGCACAGCGAGTTCAATCACAAGGCCGACCAGACCACGCATTTCCTGCAGATCTGGATCGAACCCAATGTGCGCGGCATTGCGCCCGGCTATGAGCAGAAGCAGTTTTCCGAGGCCGAGAAGCGCGGCCGGCTGCGCCTCGTGGCCTCGCCCGACGGCGCCGACAACTCGGTGCTCCTGCATGCCGATGCGCGGCTGTACGCCGGGCTGCTCGATGGCGACGAAAAGGCGGACCTTGCGCTCGACCCGAAGCACAAGAGCTATGTGCACCTGGTGCGCGGCGAACTCGAGGTCAACGGGCAAAAGCTCGGCGGCGGCGATGCCGCGATGATCGAGGGAGAATCGCAACTGAAGCTCGGCGCCGGCAAGGATGCCGAAGTGCTCGTGTTCGACCTGGCCGCCTGAAAGCGGGCAGTCTTCCTTACTGGCTTATCTTTTTCAAACCAAGGAGTTTTCCATGTCTTCGACCACCACCGCCAACGGCTACGCCGCCCCGGCAACCACGGGCACCCTGCAGGACACCCTGGCCCTGGT
>DASXKG010000535.1:0-3379 GCA_036496965.1 Variovorax sp. | reverse complement strand
GACCATGTAGCTCTCGGTGCCCAGGCGCTGCGCAAGTTCGCGCAGCCGGTTGCTGTTGGAGCTGGTCTGGCTGCCGACCACGATGACCAGGTCCACCTGCGGACTGAGGAGCTTGACCGCGTCCTGGCGGTTCTGCGTCGCATAGCAGATGTCCTGCTGCTTGGGCTCGCGCACGCGCGGGAAGCGCGCCCGAACGGCGGCCGAGATCTCGGCCGCGTCGTCGACCGACAGCGTGGTCTGGGTGACGACGGCGAGCTTCTCGGCCTGCGCCGGCGCGACCCGCGCGACATCGGCCACGTCTTGCACCAGATGGATACCGCCCGCGAGCTGCCCCATCGTGCCCTCGACCTCGGGATGGCCCTTGTGGCCGATCATGATGAATTCGTAGCCTTCCTTGGCCAGTTTCGCGACTTCGACGTGGACCTTGGTGACCAACGGACAGGTGGCATCGAAGATCTCGAAGCCGCGCTCGACCGCCTCCGCCTGCACGGCCTTGCTGACCCCGTGGGCGCTGAACACCAGCGTGGCCCCCGGCGGCACCTCCGCCAGGTCCTCGATGAAGACCGCGCCCTTGGACCTGAGCGCGTCGACCACATAGGTGTTGTGCACGATCTCGTGGCGCACGTAGATGGGGGCCCCGAACTTCGCGATGGCGCGCTCGACGATCTCGATCGCGCGATCGACGCCGGCGCAGAAGCCGCGCGGCTCGGCCAGGATGATTTCCTCGACCTTGCTCACAGGACCCCGATCAGTCGAAGCTCGAAGGTCACGGGCTGGCCGGCGAGCGGATGGTTGAAGTCGAAGCGCACCGCGGTCTCGTTCGACTCAACCACCGCGCCGGCGTAGCTGCCGCTGCCATCGGGCGTGGGGAACTGCACCACGTCGCCGACGCTGTACTGCTCGAGCGGGTCGCCCATCTGCGCCAGCAGCTTGCGCGCGACCCATTGCTGCATCTCCGGGTTGCGCTCGCCGAAGGCCTCTCCGGGCGCCAGCTCGAAAGTCGCGTGGGTGCCCTCCTGCATGCCGATCAGGCGCTGCTCGACGGCCGGCGAGAGTTCGCCCGTACCGAGCGACAAGGTGGCCGGCTTGTCCTCGAAGGTGTTGATGATGTCGCCGGCGGGCCCGGCCAGGCGGTAGTGCAGCGTGAGAAAGGAACCGGCCGTGACGACAGCGGCGCTGGAGATCGAAGACAAGATGGGCGTCCCTATAGACTGGGGCCCATATTTTAGGGAGTGGGGCCAGAACCCCGGAAAAGCCATGTCTTTCAAGGACCTGCCGGAGGGCGCGCGCCCGCGCGAGAGGCTCATCGCGCTCGGTGCCGGCGCACTGGCCGATGCCGAACTGCTGGCGCTGCTGCTGCGCACCGGCGTCCCCGGCAAGAATGTGCTGCAGCTGGCGCAGGAGCTGCTGGACCGCTTCGGCGGCATCGCCGGCCTGCTGCAGGCCGAGCTCGGCGATCTGGCGCGGATCAAGGGCCTGGGCGGCACCGCCAAGCGCGCGGAACTGGCTGCGGTGCTCGAGCTCGCACGCCGGGCGCTGCGCGAGCGCCTCCAGGCGCGCGCCGTCTTCGATTCACCGGGCGCGGTGGCGCAGTACCTGCAGCTCCACCTGGCCGACCGGCCGCATGAGGTCTTCGCCGCCCTCTTCCTGGACGCCCAGCATCGCCTGATCGCGATGGAGGAGCTCTTTCGCGGCACGCTGACCCAGACCAGCGTCTACCCGCGCGAAGTGGTGACGCGCGCCCTCCATCACCATGCCGCCGCCCTCGTGCTGGCGCACAACCATCCGAGCGGATCGCTGGAACCGTCGCGGGCCGACGAAACGCTGACCCGCACGCTGCAGGCCGCCCTGGCGCTGGTCGATGTGCGGGTACTCGATCACGTCATCGTGGCCCGGGGCGGCGGCGCGCTGTCGATGGCCGAGCGCGGCTTGATCTGATCTTGGGGCGGCCCGGCGCCGGCCTGAAAACTCCCGGGAGCCTTAAGCTGTCGCCATGGCCGCCAAATCCAACAGCATCAAGAGCCTCGCCGACCTCAAGCAGGTGCAGCGATCGCTGACCGAAAAGCGCGCGCGCGAGGCCGCCGAAGCGGCCGCCCAGGCCGAGGCCCGAAAAAAGCGTGCCGCCGAGCGCGACCTGTTCGCGCGCGCCATCGGCGCCACGCAACCGCTGCGCAAATCCGCCGCGATCTCGCTGGCACCCGAACCACCGGCCCCGATCCCGGTGCAGCAGCAACTCGACGAGCAGCGCGTGCTGCGCGAATCGCTGTCCGACGAGTTCGATGTCAGCACGCTGCTCGATGCCGACGACGCCATGAGTTTTCGCCGACCCGGCATCGACACCGGCGTCACCCGCAAGCTGCGCGCCGGCGAGTGGTCGATCCAGCGCCAGCTCGATCTGCACGGCATGCGCAGCGACGAAGCGCGCGAGGCGCTGGGCGCCTTCATCCGCGATGCCTGGAAGCAGGGGGTCCGCTGCGTGCGCGTGGTCCACGGCAAGGGACTCGGCTCGCCCGGGCGCCAGCCCGTGCTGAAGGCCAAGGTGCAGCGCTGGCTGATCCAGATGAATGCCACGCTGGCCTTCGTCCAGGCCAAGCCGGCCGAGGGCGGCGCCGGCGCGCTGCTGGTCCTGCTGGCGCCGGCGCGGCGCTGATCAAGGTCAGTTGAAACGCGCCGTGTGCCGCTAACGGTTCCTCATCCAGTCCGCGGTCTGGAAGAAAGACCCGCGCAAGCGCTCGCGCAGCGCCTCCGGCACGCCGGTCTCGCCCATCGCCTGGTCCATGCAGGCCAGCCACTGGTCGCGCTCCAGGATGCCGATGGTGTGGCCCCCGATGCTTTGCGGCAGGTGGCGCGCGCGCAGCATCGGATGGCCGAAGCGGTCGGTGTAGTGCTGCGGACCACCCAGCCACCCGCAGAGGAACCAGAAGAGGCGCTGACGCGCGTTGTCGAGCGAGCTGCCGTGCACCGCGCGCAAATCCGAATAGGCGGGCTCGAGGTCCATCAGATCGTAGAAGCGGCCGACCAGCGCATGAACCTTGGCCTCGCCGCCGATCCATTCGAAGGGATTGGCGAAAGGAGACTTTTCTTCGATTTGCATGGGCTGCATTGTCCCAAGTCTCGTGGCCGCGGCTATTCCGAGGCTTGCCGCAATGTCGCCACCACGGGCCGCCGCAGCACTTCGCGCAGCCCCCACCAGCCCGCTCCAAGCGCCAAGAGGGCACCCGCGAGCGCACCGACGACCGGCACCCACAGCGAGGCCGTCCAAGCAAACTCGAACACGTAGCGCGCCAGCGCCCAGCCGATGACCGAAGCGACCAGGCTGGCGAGGAATCCGGCCAACAGACCGACGCCCGCGAGTTCCGCGCGCTGCACCTGGCGCAGC
>DASXKG010000534.1:0-3508 GCA_036496965.1 Variovorax sp. | reverse complement strand
ACCACCATCGGCAAACCGGCGATGTCGGCCAGCGGCTTGTCCGGCAGCCGGGTGGAGGCCAGCCGCGCGGGGATCAGGACCGTGAAAGCGGTGCTCATGGCTGGCGGCCCGGGGGGGGGTACGAGAACCTCCGCCCTGCGGGCTGCGGTGCGAGCCCCCTTCGGAGCGGCCGGGCGGGGGCTCAAAGACCCAGCTCCTCGTCGGACAACGTGCGGGCCTCGCTTTCCAGCAGCACCGGAATGCCGTCGCGCACCGGGTAGGCGAGGCGGGCACTGCGCGAGGAGAGCTCCTGCGTGGCGGGGTTCCAGGTGAGCGGCCCCTTGGTCACGGGGCAGACGAGCAGTTCAAGCAGCTTGGTGTCCATCGAGCGATGATAGCTTTGCATCGAGCGCCGAGAAGAAGCCGGGCTCGGGCTCGAAGACCAGCGGCACGGCGAGCGCGTCGACGCCGCGGTGCCACAGCTTCACGGCGTCTTTTTCGGTGCACAGGACGGTCGTCTGTTCCGGATCCGAGGGCGGCTGCCAGCCGGCCAGATCGTCGTGATCGGCCATCGCGCTCGCCCGCGCAAGCCTCAGGCCCTGCTCGCGCAGCATCTCGAAAAAAGCCTCGGGCTTGGCAATCGCCGCGACTGCAACGAGCCGGCGACCCGCCAGCGAGGCCAGGGGTACGCGCGTGCCGTCGCGCCGCAGGCCGTGATCGGCCAGGGCACGCCGCGATCTGAAACCCGCAAACGCCGGTCGCGAGCCCGTGTGGAGCACCAGGTCGCAGCGGCGCGGCCAGGGCTCGCGCAGCGGGCCGGCCGGCAGCAGCCAGCCGTTGCCGATGCCTCGATCGTCGAAGACGCAGATCTCGATGTCGCGTGCCAGCGCCAGGTGCTGCAAGCCATCGTCGCAGACGATGGCGCGGGTGGCTGGATGGCGCACGAGCAGCGCGCGGGCTGCCTCGATGCGGCGTGTGGCCACGAAGACCGGCGCGCCGGTCGCGCGGCGAATCAGGGCCGGCTCGTCGCCCACCTGCACCGGATCGCTGTCTTCCTGAACCTCGCGGCAATCGTCCGTGTTGCGCCCGTAGCCGCGCGACACGACGCCCACCGCCATGCCGCGTGCCTGCAGGTGCCGGACGATCGCCATCACCACGGGCGTCTTGCCGGCGCCGCCGGCGACAACGTTGCCGACCACCAGCACCGGCACGCCGACGCGTTCGCTGCGCAGCCACCCCCGGCGGTAAAGCCAGCGCCGCGCTGCGGCCAGCGCCCCGAACAGCTGGGCCAGCGGCCACAGCAGCCGTGCCAGGCTGCCGCGGCGCAGCCATGACTGCTGCAGCGAGGGCAAGGCTAGTGCCCTGCCTGCGCCGCCGACTGGGTGGCGAAGGTGATCTGCATCAGGCCCGCGCGGCGCGCTGCTTCCATCACGGTGATCACCGACTGGTGGGTCGAATTGGCGTCGGCGCTGATGATCACGACGTTGTCGCCGCTGCCGCCGGAGGCCGCCGTGAGCGCCGCAGCGAGGGCCTCGACACTGCGCTCGGGCAGCACGGTCTTGTTGACCGAATAGCGCCCATCGGCGGACACGCCGACGATCACTTCCTTGGGATAGTCGCGCTGCCTGTCCGCATCGGCCACCGGCAGGCGCAGCTGCATCTCGGTGAACTTGCTGTAGGTGGTCGACAGCATGAGGAAGATCAGGATGACCAGCAGCACGTCGATGAAGGGGATCAGGTTGATTTCCGGCTCTTCGCGCGAGCCGTGGCGAAAGTGCATCCTCCTCATCGGCGCAGCGTCTTCAGGTGGTGGGCGAAGCGTTCCCCGGCCAGTTCGAGGTTCAGCAGGTACTCGTCGACCCGGCTGCGGAAGTAGCGCCAGAAGATCAGGCTCGGGATGGCGATGATCAGCCCGAAGGCGGTGTTGTAGAGCGCGACCGAAATGCCATGCGCCAGCTGCGCCGGATTGCCGGAGCCGACCGCACCGCTGGCCGAGGACTGCGCGCCGAAGATCTCGATCATGCCGATCACCGTACCGAGCAGGCCGAGCAAGGGCGCCGCGGAGGCAATGGTCGCCAGCGCCGGAAGGTAGCGTTCGAGCCGGTGGGCCACCACGCGGCCGGCCGATTCCATGGACATGCGCAGATCCTCTTCCCTCAACAGGGGGTTCGAGTTGAGGGCGCGAAAGCCCGCGGCGAGCACTTCGCCGAGGCCCGAATTCTTCTCCAGCTGCGTCACCACGTCCGGGCCCGGAATGGCGTTGCGAGACACGGTGATCGCCTCGTCGAGCAGCTTGGGTGGCAGCACCCTGGAGGTCTTCAGGCTGGTGAATCGTTCGATGACGAGCGCCATCCCGATCACCGAACAGGCGAGCAGCGGCCAGATCGGCCAGCCCGCAGCAACTATGATGGAAAACAAGAATATCTCCGGCCGATGGACTGCAAATGCGCGGCGATTATCCACCCTGGCGGCACGCCTTTCGGACTCGTTCTCCTTGTAGGCGCCGACGCACAGAATCTGTGGATAACTTTGTGACTAACACGCGTAGCAACTTGCCAGGAGCCGCACAGGGCGGCCCTCTCACTGGATCGACTTAATTTTGAGCAGCACTTTCTTCAATCGAATCAAGAGCTTGGACGACAACACGTGCCTGTGGTGTCGGGTCGATCGCCATTTCCCTTGGCCAAACTCTCTTGTGGACGAATCGCGCCTCCATAAGCGGCCCGCGCATGAGCGAAGGTGAGCGGCCGCCCTCGTCCGGCGGCAGGGTCTGGGCCGTCGGCGCCTTGTGCCACGCGATCGCGGACGCGCTCGATGCGCGCTTCAATCCGGTGACGGTGCGCGGCGAGATCTCCGGCTTCTCGCGTGCGGCCAGCGGCCACTGCTATTTCTCGCTGAAGGACGAAAACGGGCAGCTGCGCTGTGCGATGTTCCGGCGTGCCGCCGGCCTGCTCGATTTTTCGCCCCGCGACGGCGACCAGGTCGAGGTGCGCGGGCGGCTGGCGGTCTACGAGCCGCGCGGCGATCTGCAACTGGTGGCCGAGAGCCTGCGGCGCGCCGGGCAGGGTGCGCTGTTCGAGCAGTTCCTGCAGCGCAAGGCCAAGCTGGAGGCCGAAGGTCTTTTCGACGCCTCCCGCAAGAGGGCGCTGCCGGCGCTGCCGCGCGCGATCGGGCTGGTGACTTCGCTCGGCGCCGCGGCGCTGCACGACGTGATCACGGCCCTCAGGCGCCGGGTGCCGCACATTCCAGTGGTGCTGGCGCCGGCGGCCGTGCAGGGAGCCGGCGCGCCGGCCGAGTTGGCGGGTGCGCTGCGTTCGCTCTACGCGCTGCAGCCGAAGGTCGACGTCATCCTGCTGGTGCGCGGCGGCGGCTCGATCGAGGACCTGTGGGCGTTCAACGACGAAACGCTGGCCCGCACGATCGTGCAAAGCCCGGTGCCCGTGATCAGCGGCGTGGGACACGAGACCGACTTCACCATCGCCGATTTCTGCGCCGACCTGCGCGCGCCGACGCCGACCGCCGCCGCCGA
>DASXKG010000533.1:0-2357 GCA_036496965.1 Variovorax sp. | reverse complement strand
GCCACGATGCTGGGCGCGAGGTAGTTGCCGTGCACGCCGGTGAACAGGTTCGAGTAGACGATGTCGTCGGAGCTGCCGGCCACGATCGCCTGCTTGTACGCATCGCTGGCCCGCGCCTCCTCGGTGGCGATGAAGGCCGTGCCGATGTAGGCGAAGTCGGCCCCCATGGCCTGCGCGGCCAGCACCGCGCCGCCGGTGGCGATGGCGCCCGACAGTGCGATCGGACCATCGAACCACTGGCGGATCTCCTGCACCAGCGCGAAGGGGCTCTTCACGCCCGCGTGGCCGCCGGCACCGGCGGCGACCGCGATGATGCCGTCGGCACCCTTGTCGATCGCCTTCTTCGCGAAGGTGTTGTTGATGATGTCGTGCAGCGTCACGCCGCCGTAGCTGTGCACCGCGTCGTTGACGTCGGTGCGCGCCCCCAGCGAGGTGATGACGATCGGCACCTTGTACTTCACCACCATTTCCATGTCGTGCTCCAGCCGGTCGTTGCTCTTGTGCACGATCTGGTTGATGGCGAATGGCGCGGCGGGCTTTTCCGGATGGGCCTTGTTGTAGGCGGCCAGTTCCTCGGTGATCTCGATCAGCCACTCCTCGAGCTGCGCCGCCGGCCGCGCGTTGAGCGCCGGCATGGCGCCGACCACGCCGGCCTTGCACTGCGCGATCACGAGCTTGGGGTTGCTGATGATGAACAGCGGCGAGCCGATGATGGGCAGCGGCAGATTGGCGAGGACGGGCGGCAACTTGGACATGGGGTCTCCGGCGGGGATGAAGCTTGAGGTTCGCGGATTCAGAAGGCTTCGAGCGCGAGCGCGGTCACGCTGCCCGCGCCGTCGACGATGCTGTCGCGCAGGCCCGGCGCCTGGTTCAGGATGTGCTCGGCGTAGAAGCGGGCGGTGGCGATCTTGGCCTTCATGAAGGCCACATCGGTGCCGGCCCGGGCCAGGTCCTCGGCCACCAGGAGCGAACGCGCCAGCTGCCAGCCGGCCACCACATTGCCGGCCAGCATCAGGTAGGGCACGCTGCCCGCGAACACGGCATTCGGCGCGGCCTTGGTCTGGCCGGCGACGAAGCCGACCACGTCGACCAGGGCTTCGCGGGCCGCCTTGAGCTTCTTCGCGACAGCCCGGGCATCGGCGCTGTCGCGCTGGCCGAGCTCGACTTCGGTGGCCTCGATCTGCGCGGCGATCGCGTGGGCCGTCCGGCCCCCGTCGCGGGCCGTCTTGCGCCCGACCAGGTCGTTGGCCTGGATCGCCGTGGTGCCTTCGTAGATGGTGAGGATCCTGGCGTCGCGCAAGTACTGCGCCGCGCCGGTCTCCTCGATGAAGCCCATGCCGCCATGCACCTGCACCCCCAGCGAGGCCACTTCGAAGCTCATCTCGGTGCTGTAGCCCTTGACCAGCGGCACCAGGAATTCATAAAAAGCCTCGTTTTGCTTGCGCGTGTCGGCGTCGGGATGGTGGTGCGCAGCATCGTAGGTGGCCGCGGCCACCGTCGCCATCGCGCGGCAGCCCTCGATATAGGCGCGCATCGTCATCAGCATGCGCTTGACGTCGGGGTGATGGATGATCGGCGCGCTGGCGTTGATCGAGCCGTCGACCGGGCGGCTCTGCACCCGCTCCCTGGCATAGGCCACCGCCTGCTGGTAGGCGCGCTCGGCGATCGCGATGCCCTGCAGGCCCACGGCATAGCGGGCCGAGTTCATCATGATGAACATGTACTCGAGGCCGCGGTTTTCCTGGCCCACCAGGTAGCCGGTGGCGCCCCCGTGGTCGCCGAACTGAAGGACTGCCGTCGGACTCGCCTTGATACCCAGCTTGTGCTCGATGCTCACGCAGTGCACATCGTTGCGCGCGCCCAGCGAGCCATCCGGGTTGACCAGGAACTTCGGCACCACGAACAGGCTGATGCCCTTCACGCCCTCGGGCGCGCCGCTCACCCGGGCCAGCACCAGATGCACGATGTTCTCGGCCATGTCGTGCTCGCCGTAGGTGATGAAGATCTTGGTGCCGAAGACCTTGTAGCTGCCATCGGCCTGCGGCTCGGCGCGGCTGCGCACCATCGCCAGATCGCTGCCGGCCTGCGGCTCGGTCAGGTTCATGGTGCCGGTCCAATGGCCGCTCACCAGCTTGGCCAGGTAGATCGCCTTGAGCTCGTCGGAACCCGCGGTGAGCAGGGCCTCGGTCGCGCCGTCGGTCAACAGCGGGCACAAAGCGAAGCTCATGTTGGCCGAGTTCAGCATCTCGCCGCAGGCCGCGCCGATGGTCTTCGGCAGGCCCTGGCCGCCGAAGTCGCCCGGGTGCTGCAGGCCCTGCCAGCCGCCCTCCACATACTGGGCAAAGGCTTCCTTGAAG
>DASXKG010000532.1:0-6368 GCA_036496965.1 Variovorax sp. | reverse complement strand
GGTGGCCATCAAGGTCTTCGCCGACAACCTGCGCGACCTGCTGCTGGCCGCGCCGGCCGGCCCGCGCGTGGTGATGGGGCTGGACCCGGGCATCCGCACCGGCGTCAAGGTGGCCGTGGTCGATGCCACCGGGAAACTGGTCGAGACCGCGACCGTGTTTCCGCACGAGCCGCGCCGCGACTGGGAAGGATCGCTGCACACCCTCGGCAAGCTGTGCGCCAGGCACGGCGTGAACCTGATCGCGATCGGCAACGGCACCGCCAGCCGCGAGACCGACAAGCTGGCCGCCGACCTGATCAAGCTGCTCGCCAAGATGGCGGGCGAGGCGGGCGCGGCGGCGCTCGACGTGGACAAGGTGGTGGTCAGCGAGGCCGGCGCTTCCGTCTATTCGGCCAGCGAGTTCGCCTCGCAGGAGATGCCCGATGTCGACGTCAGCCTGCGCGGGGCGGCGAGCATCGCGCGCCGCCTGCAGGATCCGCTGGCCGAACTGGTGAAGATCGATCCCAAGTCGATCGGCGTCGGCCAGTACCAGCACGACGTGAACCAGAGCGAGCTCGCGCGCACGCTGCAGGCGGTGGTCGAGGACTGCGTGAACTCGGTCGGCGTCGACCTGAACACTGCCAGCGTGCCGCTGCTGTCGCGGGTCTCGGGCCTGTCGGCCAGCGTGGCGAAGGCCGTGGTGCGCTGGCGCGAGGCCAAAGGGGCCTTTGCCACCCGAAAACAACTGCTCGGCGTGACCGGCTTCGGCCCCAAGGCCTTCGAGCAGAGCGCCGGCTTCCTGCGCATCCGCGGCGGCGCCGATCCGCTCGACATCACCGGCGTGCATCCGGAAACCTATCCGCTGGTCGAGCAGATCATCGCCAAGACCGGCTTGGCCGTAGCCGAGCTGATGGGCCGCGCCGAGATGCTCAAGACCCTGAAGCCCGAGCTGTTCGCGAACGACAAGTTCGGCGTCATCACGGTCAAGGACATCCTGGCCGAACTCGAGAAGCCCGGCCGCGACCCGCGCCCGGATTTCAAGGTGGCGCGCTTCAACGAGGGCGTGGAAGACATCAGGGACCTGGTCGAGGGGATGGTGCTTGAAGGCACGGTGAGCAACGTGGCGCAGTTCGGCGCCTTCGTCGACCTGGGCGTGCACCAGGACGGCCTGGTGCATGTCAGCCAGCTCTCGCACAAGTTCGTGAGCGACGCGCGCGAGGTGGTGAAGACCGGCGACATCGTCAAGGTCAAGGTGATGGAGGTCGACGTGGCGCGCAAGCGCATCGGCCTGTCGATGAAGCTCGATGCCGCGCCGGCGCGGCGCGACGGCCCGCGCGAGAACCGCTTCGAAGGGGCGGGGCGGGGCCAGCAGGCGCCGCGGCGTGACAGCTCGCCGCAGCCGGCCGGCCAGATGGCTTCGGCCTTCGCCAAGCTCCAGGGGTTGCGCAAATAGCCGGCGCAGCCGGCGCGGGCGCACGATTCTTGCCAGTCACCAGGCCATGAAAGCGCTGCGCATCCACGCCGGTCCCATCGCCCGTGCCCACATCGCCGCCCACGGGCTGAATCCGCAGGACGTGCGCACGATTCCCGGGGCGGCCGGCGGACCCAAGGGGTTGATCCTCGGTCCGCTGGACCGCTTCCTGTTCGGCGACTGGCTGCCACGGGCAGCCCAGCCGATCGACCTGGTCGGCGCCTCCATCGGCGCCTGGCGGCTGGCCAATGCCTGCCTGCAAGAAGCCACCACCGCCTTCCTGCAGTTCGAACACGGCTACATCCATCAGCATTTCGAGGTGCCGCCCGGCCAGAAGCGCCTGAGCGCGCGGCAGCTCAGCGCGCAGTTCCGGGAGGGCCTGCGAAGCTTCTACGGCGGTCGCACTGCCGAGGCGCTGGCCCATTCACGCTACCGGCTGCACGTGATCACCTCGCGCGGGCGGCATATCCTCGGGCGCGAGGGGCCGGCGCGCACGCCGGTGGGTTATCTGGGCGCCTTTCTCAGCAACAGCGTGCACCGCAAGAGCCTGGGCGCCTGGCTCGAGCGGGTGGTCTTCTCCACGCCCGGCGCGGCGCTGCCCTTTCGCACGCGCGACTTCCGCACCCGCCAGGTCGATCTGGACGGCGCCAACTTCGAACTGGCGCTGCAGGCGTCCTGCTCGATCCCCTTCATGCTGGAAGCGGTGCACGACATTCCGGGCGCGCCGCGCGGCGCCTATTGGGACGGCGGCATCACCGACTACCACCTGCACCTGGACTACGCCAATGCCGACGGCATCGTGCTGTATCCGCATTTCCAGCGCGCCGTGGTGCCGGGCTGGCTCGACAAGGGCCTGAAGTGGCGCCACAGGCCCACGGGGTTTCTCGACCGCATGGTGGTGCTGGCGCCGGACGCCGAATGGGTGCGCACGCTGCCCAACGGCAAGCTGCCCGATCGCAGCGATTTCGTCCGCTATGGCAACGATGTCGCCGCCCGCAGCAAGGCCTGGGGCAACGCGGCGCGCGAATCGCAGCGGCTGGCGGACGAGTTCGCCGAATGGCTGGAGCGCGGCAGCGAGCGCGAGCTGCTGCCGCTCTGAGGAGAACCTGGAATGGGAATCTTGCGTTTCATCGGACTGGTCCTGATCGTTGCCGGCATCGTCGCGCTCGGCGTCGGGCACTTCAGCTACACCAAGGCGACGCACCAGATCAAGCTCGGCCCGATCGAGCTGGCGGTCAAGGAAACGCAGGATGTCGAGTTGCCGATCTGGGCCGGCATGGCCGCGATCGCGGTCGGCGGGGCGCTGATGGTCCTGGGGGGCAGGAAGCGCTGATTTCAGCCGAAGTCCTGCGCCCTCAGTTCGATCGGCTGGCCATGCGGCGTGCGATCGGCGGCGCGGTCCCAGGCCAGGCGGTAATGGTCCAGCTCTGCGGCGTCGCTGGCACCCTTGGCGGCCACGAGGGTTTCCAGCGCGGCGAGCCAGTGCCGGTAGTAGGTGTCGCCGCGGTCGGCGTCGCCGGCGGCCTGCGCCGCGGCAATCTGCCGGCTTAGCGCCTCGGCCCACTCCGGCCAGGTAAAGAGGCCCCGCTGGTGCAGCGACACGGCCAGCGCGAAAGCATGCGCCTCCCAGGGTTCGCGGAACACCGGCTCGATGCCGTCGCCGGTCGGCATGCCGGGCAGCAGCGCCGGGTCCGGGTTCATGGCGCGGGCTCCAGGTAGCTTTCCCAGGCATCGACCGACACGCTGAGCCCCGGTGCGGCGGCCGCGCCCCACAACTCGACGCCCGCGAAAGCCACGCTATAGAGCCATTGCGGCTGCTCGCCCAGGCCCTGCGCATGGGCGTCGGCGAACACGTGCATGCCATGCCGGCGTTCGATGGTGCCGACCTTTCCCTGCACATAGCCGGGCAGGCGCGTGTGATGCCCGACGGGACCCGCGCGCGTGCGTACCCGCTCGCCCAAGGCGAACAGCGCCGCCGAGGTGATCGGCCGTTCGGTCGGCGTACCCCGGGCCAGCGCGGCCGGCACCTCGGCCGCGTGCAGCACGCGCTTGAGCGGCTGCGGCGCATGCAGCACGCGGCCGGCGAGCAGTTCGTCGGGCAGCACCTGGGCGCGCTCGGCCATGAGCTTCTCCAGCGCCGCCAGCCAGATCTGGAAATAGCTCATCCGCGCATAGGCCGGCAGGGTTTCGCGCGCGCTGCGGCTGGCATCGATGTTCCAGGAACCGGTGCCGCCCATCGCCAGGGTCAATGCCAGTGCGCGCGCCTCCCAGGCCGCGTGAAAGGGCTCGCCTTCGGGTTCCGGGACGATCGCTCCAGGCAGGTCGCGGCCGCCGAGATCGGCATGGCTGACGTAGCTCATCACGCGGCCTCCGGACGGCGGGCCAGCCCGGTGCCGATCATCGAATCGCGCGTCACCAGCTCGGCCAGCGCTTCCTCGCTCCAGCCCTCGGTGCCGGCCGGGCGCTGCGGGATCACCAGGTAACGGACCTCGGCGGTGGAATCCCAGACGCGGATCGCGGTCGATTCCGGCAGCTGCACGTCGAACTCGGCCAGCACGCCGCGCGGATCCTTGACCGCGCGCGAGCGATAGGGCGCGCTCTTGTACCAGGTCGGCGGCAGGCCCAGCACCGGCCAGGGGTAGCAGCTGCACAGGGTGCAGACCACCATGTGGTGCTGCGCGTCGCTGTTGGCGACGGCAATCATGTGCTCGCCCTGGCGGCCGCTGTAGCCCAGCGAGGCGATCGCCGCGGTGGCGTCCTCGAGCAGCCAGTCGCGGAAGGCCGGGTCGACCCAGGCCCTGGCCACCACCCGCGCGCCGTTGCGCGGGCCGATCCGGGTCTGGTAGGTGTCGATCAGCAGGTCGAGCGCGGCCGGGTCGATGTAGCCCTTCTGCGTCAGCACGGTTTCGAGCGCACGCACGCGCAGGTCCATCTCGCCCAGTTCGCTGTGATCGTCGGGGTGGTCGTGGTCATGGTCGTGTGCCATGGCCGCATGCTAGCGCAGTGCCTGATCGCAACTCAATCGGCCATGGGCAGGGACTCCATCGCCAGCAAAATACCCATGCAGGCGACCAGCCCGCCGCCAATGACATGGAACCACTTCACCGCTTTCCCGGTGAAGAAGTGGCTCGAACTCAGCGCATGCGCGCCCATCACCCACGCGGTGTCCATGCACAACCCCAACCCGATGGGTATCAATGAAAAGCCGAGCAGGGACGATGCGGGGCTGTCGGCTCCGGCGCTCATGAAGCTGGGAACAATCACCCCGAACATGATCAGCGCTTTCGGATTGGTGGCGCCGACGACGATGCCGGCAAGCAATGCTTGTCTGCGCTTGGTCGGGCCGGCTTCCCGATTCGCCTCCCAAGGCTCGGAAAAGAACATGTATTGACAACCGATGGCCAGCAACGCAGTGGCGCCCAACAGACGAATGACCGTCAAGGCCTGGCTGGAATGCATGAGCAACGCACCCATGCCTGCAGCGACGATCAGCGCCACAAGATAGGTGCCGATCGCATTGCCGATCACGCCTCGCAGGGCGTTGCCGCGCCCCACCGTCATGGTCTGGCCGACGAGAAACATGACGCTCGGCCCGGGGACGGCGATCAGCACGGCGGCGGTCAGAACGAATCCGGTCAATCCATCGATTGCAGCGACATTGCCAAGCATGAGCGACCCTTTGTTCCCGACTCGATCCCGACGCCCATGGTAGAAAACCTGGCTTCAGGACGGATCCCGAAAGCAAGTCGGAAACATCCGATCTCCAGCTCGCTCAACGCTCGAACAGCGCGACGGGCTTCAGCGCGTCGCCACGATGGCCGCGGCGACCGCGGCCAGGCTGGCGTTCTGGGCTTCGGCTGAAGCCGGCGTGCCGGTCAGGTAGGCGGCGACCAGGATCGGCGGCGCCTGCGGCGGGCGCAGGATGCCGATCACGTTGGCCGTGCCGTTGCGCCCGGTGCCGGTCTTGTCGCCGACCCGCCAGTCGGCGGGCACGCCGGCGCGCAAGCGCGTGCCGCCGGTCTGGCTGGCAGCCAACCACGCGTCCAGCTGGGCCCGGGAAGCCGGCGACAGCGCCTGCCCGAGCAACAGCTGCTCCAGGTCGGCGGCCATCGCGGCGGGCGTGGTCGTGTCGCGCGGGTCACCGGGCCGGGCCTCGTTGAGCGCCGGCTCGATTCGGTCGAGCCGGGTCTGCCTGTCGCCGAGCGAGCGGGCGTAGCGGGTGAAGCCGCCCGGTCCGCCGATGTCCGCCAGGATCAGGTTCGCGGCCGTGTTGTCGCTCAGGGTGATCGCGGCGGCGCAGAGTTCGCCCAGCGTCATGCCGGCGCCGGCGTGCCTGGCCGTGCCCGGCGAATAGCTCATCAGGTCGGCGGCCTGGAACACGATGCGCCGGTCCAGCTTCTCCTGGCCCCGGTCGACCCGCGCCAGGACCGCCGCCGACGCCATCAGCTTGAAGCTGCTGCACATCGGAAAGCGCTCGTTGTCGCGATGTCCGGTCCGGGCGCCGGTGCCGCTGTCGATGACACAGACGCCCAGGCGCCCGCCGCTGGCGGCATCGATCTCGGCGAGCCGTTGCGCGAGCTTGGGATTCGCCGGCGCCTTGGCGAGGGATGCCGTGCTTGCCAGCGAGGCGAGGAGGGCGGTTGAAAGCTGTCGTCGGTTGATGCCTGAAGTCGGATTCGAAGGATTCATCGTGATGTTTTGCGTTGCTTGTCGTATTTCGGCCAGTACTGAAATTCGTCCTCGTGGACCTCGATGTCCAGCTCCGAGATCCGGGCCTGCAGCCGCTCCTGCACGTCGGCGACGGCGCGGTTGTAGATGGCGGGCCCCAGTTCCTCGAGAAAGAAGGCCAGCAGCGCGCCGGCCGCCACGTTGCCGATCGGCTCTTCCATGTTCTCCCGGCAATAGCGCTCGATGGAGA
>DASXKG010000531.1:0-3674 GCA_036496965.1 Variovorax sp. | reverse complement strand
GGTGCCGAATCCTTCACCGTCGCGCTGTGCCTGCCGCTCGTGACCGGGCAGTTCCATTGGCGGCTGGTCGACGAAGCCGGCGCGGTCCGCGAAGGGGCGCTCGAGACTGCCGGGCTGCATGTGCTGGACGAGGGCGCCGGCCGCCGCCGCTATGCGCTGCAGTTCGCGCTCCCGCTGCCCGAGGGCTACCACCGGTTCAGCGTCGTCGGCCTGCCGGGGGAGACCTTGCTGGTCGCGGCACCTGCGCGCTGCCACCAGCCCGCGGTGCTGCAGGGCGACGGGCGCGTGTGGGGATTCACGCTGCAGCTGCATTCGCTGCGTTCGCGCCGCAACTGGGGATTCGGCGATTTCACCGACCTGGCGGACTTCGTCGACGGCGCCGCGCGCCGGGGTGCGGACGTGATCGGCCTCAATCCGCTGCACGCGCTCTTTGCGCACAATCCCGCGCACCTGAGCCCGTACAGCCCTTCGTCGCGCGCGCACCTGAACGTGCTCTACATCGACGTCGAGGCGATTCCGGATCTGCGCGACTGCCGGGCCGCAACGCGCAAGCTGCGTTCGGCGGCCTTCCAGCAGCGCCTGGACGACCTGCGCGGGACGCCGCTGATCGACCACGCGGGCGTGGCGGCGGTCAAGTCCGAGATCACCGAACTGCTCTACCGCCGGTTTCGAAAGCGCGCGCCGGACGATCCCGAAGTCCGTGCCCTGGCCGAGTTCCGCCGCCGTGGCGGCATCGCCTTGCGCCAGCATGCGCTCTTCGAAGTGCTGCAGGCGCACCTGCATGCGGCCGATCCGCAGGTCTGGGGTTGGCCCGCCTGGCCCGAGGCCTGGCGTGATCCCGCGAGCGCGGCGGTGCTCGCCTTCGCCGCCGCGCACGCCGAGCGCATCGGCTACTTCGAATACCTGCAATGGCAGGCCGCGCGGCAGCTCGAAGCGGCCGCCGCGCGCGCGGCCGCGCAGGGCATGGCGATCGGCCTGTACCTCGACCTGGCGGTGTCGGTCGACCGCGGCGGCTCCGATGCATGGCGCCACCAGGACAGCTTCGCGCTGGCGCTGCGGGTCGGCGCGCCGCCCGATGCCTTCAACCCCCGGGGCCAGGACTGGGGCCTGCCGCCCCTGCGGCCGGACCGGGCGCGCCAGCGCGGCCACGCGGTCTTCATCGAGGCCCTGCGGGCGAACATGCGCGGCGCCGGCGCGATCCGGATCGACCACGTGATGATGCTGATGCGGCTGTTCTGGATTCCCGCCGATGGCACGCCGCGCGACGGCAGCTACGTCGCCTATCCGGTGGACGAACTGTTCGCCATCCTGGCGCTCGAAAGCCAGCGCCACCGCTGCCTGGTCATCGGCGAAGACCTCGGCACCGTACCCGACACGCTGCGCGCGGCCCTGCACGCCTACGGCGTGCTGTCCTATCGCCTGCTGTACTTCGAGCGCGAAGGCGATGGCGGCTTTCGCGCCCCCGCGGCCTATCCGCGCGAAGCAGTGGTTGCGGTCAGCACGCACGACCTGCCGACGCTGGCCGGCTGGTGGACTGCGCACGATGTGCGCCTGCGCTTCGGGCTCGGCCTGATTCCCGATACCGACGCGCTGGTGCACGAGATGCAAGCGCGCACGCAGGATCGCGAACGCCTGCTGCAGGCGGTGCAGCAGCCGACGCCGCTGTCGCCCGCCAGCCGGGCCGCCGCCCTGCACGGCACGCTCGACCCCGAGGCGTTCGCCGCGGTCCATGCCTTCCTGTCCACGGCGCCCTCGGGCGTGATGATGGTCCAGCTGGAGGATGCGCTGGGGGAGATCGAGCAGCCCAACCTGCCCGGCACCACGCACCAGCATCCCAACTGGCAACGCAAGTACCGCCTGGACATCGAGGCCATCTGGCCGGGCGCGACGATGGAGCGGCTCACCCGGGCCATGGTCGCCAGCCGGCCGCACGCGCCGCGCGCGCCCCAAGCTTCTGCAGCCCGCACCCGCGTGCCGCGCGCCACCTACAGGCTGCAGCTGCACAGCGGCTTCACCTTCGACGATGCCGCGCGCATCGTTCCCTACCTCGATCGCCTGGGGATCAGCCACGTCTATTGCTCGCCGATCCATCGCGCCCGGCCGGGCAGCATGCACGGCTACGACGTCACGGCCCATGGCGAGATCAATCCGGAGCTCGGCGGCATGGCCGCCTTCGAGCGCTTCAGCAACACGCTCGCAGCGCACGGCATGGGCCAGCTCATCGACCTGGTGCCCAACCACATGGGCGTGCTGGGAGCGGACAACGCATGGTGGACTGACGTGCTGGAGAACGGCATGGCTTCGCGCTATGCCAGGCACTTCGACATCGATTGGGCGTCGCCGACGCCCGGCATGGCCGGCAAGGTGCTGGTGCCGGTGCTCGGCGACCACTATGGCGAGGTGCTGGCGCGCGGCGAACTGGCGCTGCAATGGCACGCCGATCGAGGTGAGTTCGCCATCGGCTACTTCGAGCACCATTTTCCGCTGGCGCCGCGCAGCTTCGCCGATGTGCTCGAACGCGCCTGCACCGTCCTGGAGGGCGACGCGCGGGCCATGGCCGAGCTGGCCAGCCTGGCGACCGCCTTGCGCCACCTGCCGGCCACGGATCGAAGCGGGCACCGGGCCATGGCCGAACTGGCGCGCGACAGGGAAGTGCACAAGGCACGACTGGCGGCGCTGGCGGTCGAGCGGCCCGCAGTGGCCAGTGCCATCGCCGCCGCGGTGGATGGCTTCAACGAGCCGACGCAGCGCCGCCATGCGCTGCACGCGCTGCTCGAGGCGCAGTCCTATCGCCTGGCGCACTGGCGCGTGGCCGCCGACGAGATCAACTACCGGCGCTTCTTCGACGTCAACGAGCTGGCTGCGCTGCGCACCGAGCGGCGGACGGTCTTCGAAGCCACCCACGCCCTGGCGCTCGACCTGGCGGCCAGCGGGCGGGTCGACGGCTTGCGCATCGACCATCCCGACGGCCTGCAGGATCCGGCCCGCTACTTCGATCGGCTGCAGGACGGCTTCGCGGCGCGCACCGGCCGGCCGCCGCGCAGCGCCGGCGCCGATGGCCGCCCGGAGCGTCCTCTCTATGTCGTGGCCGAGAAGATCGCCGCGCCCGGCGAAGACGTTCCCGTCGGCTGGGCGGTGCACGGAACCACCGGCTACCGCTTCGCCAACGTGGCCAATGCCGTGCTGACGGATGTGCGCTCGGCCGACCGGCTGCGCCGCATCTGGTCGGCCTTCACCGGCGTGACCGATCGGTTCGAGGAGATCGTCTACCAGGCCAAGCGCGAGGTGGCCCAAGGCACGCTGGCATCCGATCTCGAGGTGCTCGCGATGGCCCTGCTGCAGATCGGCAAGGCGCACCCGCGCACCCGGGACCATAGCCTGAAGACGCTGCGCGAGGTGCTGGCGACGGTCGCGGCCAGCCTGCCCGTCTACCGCACGTACAACGGCCAAAGCGCGAGCGTCCAGGATCGGCACTACATCGACCGAGCGGTCGCAGCCGCGCGCCGGCGGCTGCAACTGCCCGACCCGGCGGTGCTCGATTTCGTGCACGAGGCATTGCTCGGACGGGCGCCGGAAGAAGGCCGGCGTGCGCAGCGGCAGGCGCGGCGTTTCGCCCAGCGCTTTCAGCAGTACAGCGCGCCGGTGGCCGCCAAGGGCGTCGAGGACACGGCCTT
>DASXKG010000530.1:0-10549 GCA_036496965.1 Variovorax sp. | reverse complement strand
GGCCGCGTGGGGCGCAGCCACCATCAGGCCTACGCCTACCTGATGGTGCCGGACATCGACGGCCTGACCAAGCAAGCCGCACAGCGGCTCGATGCCATCCAGCAGATGGAAGAGCTTGGCTCCGGCTTCTATCTCGCCATGCACGATCTGGAGATTCGCGGTGCCGGCGAGGTGCTGGGCGAGAACCAGAGCGGCAACATGATGGAGATCGGCTTCCAGCTCTACAACGAGATGCTGGCCGAAGCCGTGCGCTCGCTCAAGGCCGGCCGCGAGCCCGACCTGCTCGCGCCGCTCTCGGTCACGACCGAGATCAACCTGCATGCGCCCGCCCTGCTGCCCGACGATTACTGCGGCGACGTGCACCTGCGCCTGTCGTTCTACAAGAAGCTGGCCACCGCGAGGACGCCCGATCAGATCGACACGCTGCTGGAGGAGATCGTCGACCGCTTCGGCAAGCTGCCGCCGCAGGCGCAGACCCTGATCGACGTGCACCGGCTGCGCGTGCTGGCGCGGCCCTACGGCGTCACCAAGGTCGACGCGGCGCCCGGCGTGATCCACATCACCTTCAAGAAGGACCCGCCGGTCGATTCGATGAACATCATCCAGCTGATCCAGAAGAACAAGCACATCAAGCTGGCCGGCAACGAGAAGTTGCGCATCGAGCGTGAGTTGAAGGAGCCGAAGGACCGGGCGCAGATGGTGCGCGACGTGCTGCGCGCCCTGGGGCAGCCCAAGAGTGAGGCTGCGGATTTGGCATATGCCAATGCATAGGCTAGAGCGTCCCGACCTGAAAATCGAGAATTGGCTTCGCTGACCATTCGCTGCAAGCAATGAACTCCCTGTATCGCACAGCCCCCGGCCTCGTCATCCAGCGCTTCGTGCCGCCGCTGGTCCTCGCCGATTTCAAGCTGATCGCCTTCGACATGGACTCGACGCTGATCAACATCGAGTGCATCGACGAGATCGCCGACGCGGTGGGCAGGAAGGCGGAAGTGGCGGCCATCACCGAGGCCACGATGCGCGGCGAGATCCGGGACTTCAAGGAGAGCCTGCGCCGGCGCGTGGCACTGCTGCAGGGCGCTCCCGTGACCGCGCTGCAGCAGGTCTACGACGAGCGCCTGCGGCTCAACCCGGGCGCGCAGGAGCTGGTCGCGGCCTGCAAGGCGGCCGGCCTCAAGGTGCTGCTGGTCTCGGGCGGCTTCACCTTCTTCGCCAACCGCGTGAAGGAGCGCCTGGGCATCGACTTCGCGCGCTCCAACCTGCTCGACGAGGCCGACGGCCGTCTGACCGGCAAGCTCGCGCAGCAGTCCTGGGGCGACATCTGCGACGGCGCCGAGAAGCGCCGCACCCTGCTCGAGGTGGCCTCGCTGCTTGGCATCTCGGCGGCGGAAACCATCGCCGTCGGCGACGGCGCCAACGACCTGCCGATGATGGGCGAAGCCGGCCTTTCGGTGGCCTACCACGCCAAGCCGAAGGTGCGCGAGCAGGCGATGGTGGCCATCGACGAGGGCGGCCTCGACCGGCTGCTCGAGCTGCTGCGCTGACGCCATGAGCAACGACCACCTCCCTCCCCGCAGCTCCGACACGGTGCATGGCGACCGCCGCGGCGGCGTCGAGCACGGCGCCATCCACAAGCCGATCCACACCTCGGTGCAGTTCGGCTACGAGCGCACGGAGGACCTGATCGGCGTCTTCCAGGGCACCCTGAAAGGCAGCTTCAGCTATGCCCGCCAGGGCACGCCGACCAGCGCCGCACTCGAGGCCAAGATCACGCAACTCGAGGACGGGCTGGGCAGCATCTGCTTCGCCACCGGCATGGCCGCCATCTCTGCGGTTTTTCTCACGCTGCTGCGCGCGGGCGACCACCTGGTGTCGAGCCGCCATGTGTTCGGCAATACCAACAGCCTGTTCGGCACCCTGCAGGACCTCGGCGTCGCGGTCGACAAGGTGGATGCAGCTTCGGTCGATGCGGTGCGCGCGGCGCTGCGCCCGAACACGCGCATGGTCTTCGTCGAGACCATCGCCAATCCCGGCACGCAGGTGCCCGACCTGGAAGCCATCGGCGCGCTGTGCCGCGAGCGCGGCCTGCTCTACGTGGTCGACAACACCATCACCTCGCCGGCGCTGTTCCGGCCGAAGACGGTCGGCGCCGGCCTGGTCGTCAACTCGCTCACCAAGACCATCGCCGGCCATGGCGCGGCGCTGGGCGGCGCCGTCACCGACACCGGCACATTCGACTGGTCAGGCTATCCGAACATCTCGCCTGGCTACCGCGGGCTGGACCCGAGCCAGCAGGGGCTGCAGCAGTTGCGCAAGAAGGGGCTGCGCGACATGGGCGCCTCGCTCGCGCCGGAGCAGGCGCACCGCATCGCCCTCGGCGCCGAGACCTTGTCGCTGCGCGTGGCGCAGACCAGCGCCAGCGCGCTGGCCCTCGCCCGCTACCTGCAAGGCCATGCCGCCATCGGCGCGGTGCACTACCCGATGCTGGAGAGCCATCCGCAGCACGCGCTGGCGCGGCGGCTGTTCGGCGCCGGCTCCTGGCTGTTCGCGTTCGAGCTGCGCGACAGCAGCCGGATGCCGGCGGTTCTGGACCGGTTGCGGCTGGCGATCAAGGCCACCGGCCTCGGCGACAACCGCACGCTGGTGATTCCCGTGGCGCCGACCATCTACTGGGAAGCGGGCCCGGCGGTGCGCGCCGAGATGGGCATCGCCGATGGGCTGGTGCGGGTGTCGGTGGGGCTGGAGGCGCCAGACGAGCTGATCGCCGATTTCACGCAGGCCCTGGCCTGAGCTTCACAACGCTGTGCCGAGCCGCGCGATCCCCTCGTGGATCTTCTCTTCGTTGGCCGTCGCAAAGCTCAGGCGCAGGGTTGCGAGATCGGGCTTCTCGGCGAAGAAAGGTGCACCGGGCACGAATGCCACCAGCTTCTCGATGGCCCGCTTGGCAAACAGGTTGGCATCCGCAATCTTGCCGTTGGTGCCAGTGAGCCGCGCCCAGAAGAACAGGCCGCCACCGGGCTGCTCGAATTCGATGGCACTTCCGAGCTCGCGCGCGAGCGCCTCGCCCATCGCCTGCGCGCGGGCTGCATAGACCTTGCGCACATGGGCCAGCGTGCCGGGCATGCGGCCGCTCTTCAGGTACTGCGCCGCAGTGGCCTGCGCGAAGGTGCTGGTGTGCGCGTCGCTGAACTGCTTGCACATGGTGGCCTTGGCGAGCAGTTCGGCCGGGCCGATCATCCAGCCGATGCGCAGGCCCGGACTCAGCACCTTGCTCAGGCTGCCGCAATGCACGACCAGCTCGCGGCTGCCGGGCACCTCCCGGGTCAGCGCCATGATCGATGGCGGCGGCGCGGCGCCGAAGTAGAGATCGCCGTAAGGGTCGTCCTCGACGATCAGGGTCTGGTGCTTCACCGCCATCTCGAGCACGTTCCTCCGCCGCTCCAGGTCCAGCATCGCGCCGCTCGGATTGCCGAAGGTCGGGATCAGGTAGACGAACTTCGGCTTGTGTTCGGCGATCAGCCTCTCGAGCTCGTCGGTGCGCACGCCGTGGGCATCGATGGGTGCGCTGATCAGCTGCGCGCCGTACAGGCGGAAGCACTGGATCGTGGCCAGGAAGGTCGGGCCCTCGACGATGACCTTGTCGCCGGGCGAGATGAGCGTCTTGCCCAGCAGGTCGAGTGCCTGCTGGCTGCCCGTGGTGACGATGAGTCCGCTCGGCTCGACGGCGACGCCCTTGGACGCCATGAACGCAGCCAGCTGCGCGCGCAGCGGCTCGTAGCCTTCGGTCGCGCCGTATTGCAATGCGCCGCCAGGTTCTTCGGCCAGCGCCCTGGCGCTGGCTTCCTTCAGGCCTTCGACATCGAACATCGCGCTGTCGGGAAAGCCGCCGGCGAAGCTGATGATGCCCGGCGTGCCGAGTAGCTTGAAGAGTTCGCGGATGGCGGAGGTTTCGACGTTGTCGAGGCGGGAAGCGAATTGCATGGGACCTTCTGTCTGGAGTTGCAGGTGCGATTGTCGCCATTTCGGCCACCGCTGCCAGCGCGCGCCCAGGCCCTACACTGCCACGCACGATGAAGAAATCAGACATCGAAGCCTTCTTCGCGACGCTGCAGGCCGCCAACCCGAATCCCGAAACCGAGCTCGAATACACGACGCCCTTCGAACTGCTGGCCGCGGTGCTGCTGTCGGCGCAGGCCACCGACGTGGGCGTCAACAAGGCCACGCGCAAGCTGTTCCCCGTGGCCGGCACGCCGCAGGCCATGCTGGCGCTCGGCGTGGAAGGCCTGGAGGGCTACATCAAGACCATCGGGCTCTATCGCAGCAAGGCCAGGCATCTGATCGAGGCTTGCCGCATCCTGGTCGAGCAGCATGGCGGCGAGGTGCCGCGCACGCGGGCCGGGCTCGAGGCGCTGCCGGGCGTGGGCCGCAAGACCGCCAACGTGGTCCTCAACGTCGCCTTCGGCGAGCCCACGATGGCCGTCGATACGCATATCTTCCGGGTCGGCAACCGCACCGGACTGGCGCCGGGCAAGACGCCCCTGGAAGTCGAACTGAAACTCGAAAAGCGCGTCCCGCCCGCCTTCCGCCTGCATGCCCACCACTGGCTGATCCTGCACGGCCGCTATGTCTGCGTGGCGCGCAAGCCGAAGTGCTGGGAGTGCGCGGTGGCGCGGTTCTGCGACTTCAAGCCGAAGACGCCGCCGCCCTGAGCGGCTCCTCAGGCCGGCGCCGGGTCGATCGCGACCAAAGCGCCGAAATCGATCCGCTCGCTTGGCCATTGGTCGGCACGCGCGACACAGCGCCTGCCTTCACGCAGCAACCACAGCGCGCGGACCACGCCCGAATGCGTGATCCAGACCGCGTCGCGGCCGCCGTCGCGCCAGGCGTCGTAGGCCTCGCCCACCCGCTGCATGAACACCCTCGTACTCTCACCGCTGCCGCCGGCGCGGCCGTCGGCGAAGTCGCGCGTCCAGGCCTCGAATTCAGTGCGGGGGATGGCGCTCCAGGGACGTCCTTCCCAGGCACCGAAGTCCATCTCCGCGAGTCGCGGATCGGGTGCCAGCACCTGCAGGTCCGGCCGAAGCGCCGCGATGGCGCCGGCCAGGTCGGCGCAACGGCCCAGCGGCGACCAGGCCATGGCGATACCCGCGGGCAGCTCCGTCGCCGCGCGCGCGGCCGCCGCCCGGGTGCGCTCGGCCTCCACGGGAACGTCGGTGCGGCCGTAGCAAAGTCCCTCGGCGGCGGTGGTCTGCGCATGGCGCACCAGCAGCAGTCTCATGCGTGCCAGGCGAGCGCGAGATAGATCGCGAGTTCGCAGACCTGCTGCGTGGCGCCCAGGCCGTCGCCGGTGAATCCCTGCAGGCGCCGCCGGAGCAGATGCGCCATGTAGAGCGCGGCCAAGGCGCAAAGGCCCAGCGCCGCGAGACCATGGGCCAGGCCATGCATCCACAGCAGCAGCGCCGCCGCGGGCAAGGACCAGAGCACGCCGGTTGCCAGTGCACGCGCCTCGATCGCATCGGCCAGGGGCTTGGCCTTGCTGCCGGTCTCGCTGCCGACATAGGGCAAGGCCCGGATCAGGAAGAGCGGCGCCAGCCGCGAGAGCACATGTGCGCCCAGCAGTGCAACGGCCACGGCGGCGAAGCCCTGCGCCGCCAGCGTGGCCAGGAGCGCCAGCTTCAACGCCAGCGCCAGAACCAGCGCCAAGGCACCGAAGGCCCCGATGCGCGAGTCCTTCATGATCTCCAGCGCCCGCGCGCGGTCGGGGCTGCCGCCCAGGCCATCGGCCACGTCGGCCAGGCCGTCCTCATGGAAGGCGCCGGTCATGCGCACCGTGGCCAGCGTCGACAGCACGGCCGCCGCCAGCGCACCCGGCCAGCCGGGCAGCCCGGCCTGCGCGGCGACGAACACGGCCGCACCGAGCGCACCGACGAGCCAGCCGATGCCCGGAAAATGCGCGGCGCTGGCGCGCAGCATCGCCGGACTGAATCCGACCCAGCCGGCCAGCGCGCCCGTGACCGGCACCCGGGTGAAGAACTGCAGGGCCAACAGGAAATGCCGCAGGCCGTTCATTCCTTCTGCGAGACGCCCGCCGATTCGAAGCTGGCCATCTCGCGCAGGATGCGGCAGGCCGATTCCAGCAGCGGCCAGGCCAGCGCCGCGCCCGATCCTTCGCCGAGCCGCAGCTCGAGCTTCAGCAGCGGTTCGAGGCCAAGGCGCGCCAGCAGCAGGCGATGACCCGGCTCGGCGGATTCGTGCGCCGCCACACAGCGCTGAACGACATGCCGCCGCAGCGCCTGCGCCACCAGCACGGCGGCACTGGCGATGAAGCCGTCGAGCACGATCACCCGGCGCTCGTGCGCCGCCTGCAGTACCGCACCGACCAGCGTCGCGATCTCGAAGCCGCCGAACGCGGCCAGCGCTTCGAGCGGCGTGACGGCACCGGCGTGCCGCTGGAGCACTTCGCGCAGCAGCGCGCGCTTGCGCGCCACGCCCGCGTCATCCAGGCCGGTGCCGGATCCGGTGCAGGCATCGATGTCCTGCCCGGCCAGGCGCGCCAGCAGCATCGAAGCGGCCGAGCTATTGCCGATCCCCATTTCGCCAAGCAGCAGCGCATTGCCCGGAAGCGCCCGCACGATCGCCATCCCATTGGCCAGCGCCTCGTCGCACTGGGCGGCACTCATCGCCGGTCCGCCGGACGAGTCCGCGGTTCCCGCGGCGATCTTGCGGATCAGCAAGCCCTCGCGCGGCGCGAACACGTGGCGCACGCCGCAATCCACCACCGTCATGGCCAATCCGTGCTGCCGCGCCAGCACGCTGACGGCCGCGCCGCCGGCCAGGAAGTTCTCGACCATCTGCCAGGTGACGTCGCTCGGGTAGGCCGAGACGCCACGCGCTGCCAGGCCATGGTCGCCGGCGCAGACCAGCATCTGCGGCGCCTGGAGCAGCGGCGCCTCGGCACCGAGGATCGTGCCCAGGCGCAGGGCCAGCGCCTCCAGCCGGCCGAGGGAACCCAGGGGCTTGGTCTTGCCGTCGAGCAAGGCCTGCAGGCGCGCTTGCAGCGCGGGGTCGTCGAGGCTCTCGACTGCGGGAAGTTGGGCAAGCGTCATTCAATCAGGGCACGCAAGGTGCCTTCCTCAAAATGGGAATCGATATGGTCCGCGAGGCCGTCGAAGACGGTCTCGAGGGTGCGCGCCGACGCACCGAAGAGCGAGCGCAACACGCCGGGATTCTCGAACAAACCGTGCAGATAGAGTCCGAGCACGTTGCCCGCCCCATTCTGCCAAGCCAGTTCGTCGGGCATCACCGCATCCGCCCTGTCGCCGGCGGCAGCCATGGCGGCATGCGGGACGGTCCGGCCGTGGTGGATTTCGTAGCCCCGCACCGCGATCCCGGAAAGTCCCGCCCAGGGTCCCTGCAGCGCAGTGAACGCGGCATCGCGAAGGCGCACGGTCTTGTCGCGCGCGAACACCGTGACCAGCGGCAGCAGCCCCAGGCCGGGTCCGTTGCCATCGATCCCATGGGGGTCGATCAACGCCTCGCCCAACATCTGCAGGCCGCCGCAGATGCCCAGCACCGCGCCGCCGTGTGCCGCGTGCCGTGCGACCGCGCGGTCGAGGCCGCGCGCGCGCAACCAGGCCAGGTCGCCGCTGGTGTTCTTCGAGCCGGGCAGGATGATCCAGTCGGCGTCGGCCAGCTCGGCCGGGCTGCGCGCCCAGCGCAGGCGCAGGCCGTCGATGCCCTTCAGCGGCTGGAATTCGTCGAGATTGCTGATGCGCGGCCAGGCGATGACCGCGACCGTCAGGCGCGGCTCGCCGCTGTACGGGCTTCGGTCGTCGAAGACACCGTCCTCCTCCGGCAAGCCGTGGTCGCGCCACATCGGCAAGGTCGCGACGACGGGCACGCCGGTGAGTTCCTGCAAGCGCGCCGGCGCGGGCGCCAGCAAGTCCGGGTCGCCCCTGAACTTGTTGAGCACGAAGCCGGCCAGCCTGGCCTGGTCGGCCGGTGGCATCAAGGCCCAGGTGCCGTAGAGATGCGCGAAGGCGCCGCCGCGGTCGATGTCGCTGACCAGCAGGCAGCGCGCAGCCGCATGCCGGGCGACGCGCAGATTGACGATGTCGCTGTCCATCAGGTTGATCTCTGCCGGCGAGCCGGCGCCTTCGATCACCACCACGTCGTTCTCGGCCCGCAGCGCATCGAGCGATTGCGCGATCTGCGGCCAGACGCGCTCGCTGCGGCCGCGCCAGGGCAATGCCGACAGTTCATCGTGAACGCGGCCCATCAGGACCACCTGGCTGTGCATGTCGCGCTCGGGTTTGAGCAGCAGCGGGTTCATGCGCACCTCGGGCACGGCGCGGGCCGCCAGCGCCTGGAAATACTGCGCGCTGCCGATCTCGCCCTCGGCCACCACGCGCGCGTTGTTGCTCATGTTCTGCGCCTTGAACGGCGCCACGCGCAAGCCCAGGCGCGCATACCAGCGACACAGCGCCGTCGCCAGCCAGCTCTTGCCGGCGCCGCTGGTCGTGCCGAGCACCATGACGCAGCGCGCTCGTGCAGCCGGCAAATTGGAAGTCATGGGGCGATTGTCCTTTACGTGAACTTGGTCACGTAAAGAGGCGCCAACTTCGGCCGACAGAGATCCGATCGCTGCTTTCACACGTAGCTTCCCATCATCGACAAGAAAAATGGGAATCGACAGCGCATGGCAGCACTTCGAGAAATCGCGCTCACGGTCGAGCAGCGTGGACACAACCAGTTCTTCTGGGTCCTCCTGGAAGCCTTGAGCAGCGACGCCACCGAGGCGATCGACTACAGCCCCATTCACATCGCGGCCACGCCGCAGTCGACCTATGCAAGTGCGCTCGTGATGGGTGCCCATGCCTTGCGCAGGATCGCCGATCCGGCGTCGGCGCCTGGGCCGGGGTCGGGGCCGGCGCCCTAGCCTGGTTCAAGCTCGATCAACGCAGCGCCAGCTTGCCCGCCTTGTCCGACGGCGGCACATCCCACCCCCCGCCCAGCGCGCGGATCAACGCCACCGTCGACTGGTATTGCGCCGACTTCACCTGCAGCGCCTCGCGCCGATTGCGCAATTCGCTGCGCCGGGCATCGAGCAGATCGAGCTGGCTGACCATGCCATTGCGATAGCGCGAATCGGACAGCGCGGTGGCACGCATGGCCGAAGCGACGGCCTTCTGCTGGACGCCCGATTGCTCGTCGAGGATGCGCAATGAGGAGAGCTGGTCTTCCACCTCCTTGAAGGCAACCAGCACCTGCGAACGGTAGTTCGCGAGCGCCCCGTCGAGTTGGGCATTGGCGCTCTCCACGCCGGCCTGGCGGCGGCCACCGTCGAAGATCGGCAGCGTGAGCAGGCCCCCGATGCCCCAGGATCGCGCCGACCACTTGACGATGTCCGCGATGTCGCTCGATGCATAGCCGGCGCCCGCTGTCAGCGACACGTCCGGGAACCAGGCCAGCTGTGCCACTCCGACGCGCGCCTGCGCCGCCAGCACCTGCTTTTGCGCCGCCGAGATGTCGGGCCGGCGCGTGAGCACGGTGGCTGGCACGCCGGGCGGGATGCTCGGCAAGGCTGTGGACCAGTCGCCCGCGGCGACGCCGAACTCCGAGGCCACGTCGCCGGCCAGCACGGCCAGCGCATGCTCCAGTTCGGCGCGCCGGCGGTCGAGCGTGAGCGCATCGGATTCGGTCGAGGCGACCTCGGTCTCGACGCGCGCCACGTCGAGTTCGGCGATGTCCCCGGCCCGCTCGCGGCTCTGCGTGAGCTGCAGCGTGTCGCGGTAGGCCTCGACCTGGTCGCGCACCAGCACGCGCTCGGCATCGATCGCGCGCAGGGCCAGGTAGGTCTGCGCCACCTCGGTCTCGACCAGCAGGCGGGTGCTCTGCAGCAGGCCGGCTTGTGCATCGGCATCGAGCTGCGCCGCCTCGCTGGCGCGCGCGAGCTTGCCGAACAGGTCGAGTTCGTAGGACAGCGCGGCGCCGGCGGTGAAGAGGCTGGAGGGCCTCGGGCTGAGGTTGCGGTCCAGGCCGGCCTCACGTACGGCACCCACGCCCAGGCCGACCTGGGGGGCGCGATCGGCATCGCTGAGATGGGCCAGCGCGCGCGCTTCGGCCAGTCGCGCCGCCGCACCCTGGAGGTCGGTATTGCGCTGGTCGGCACTGGCGATCAGCTTGTCGAGCTGCGGATCGTCAAAGGCGCGCCACCATTCGCCGCGCGGCTGCGACTCGGCCGGCTGGGCCCGGGTCCAGCTGCCCTCCTGCCCAGCCACGGGCTGTTCCTTGAATTGCGCAGGCGGCGTGAATTCCGGCTGCTCCTTCGGCGCGCTCACGCAGCCGGCCAGCACCAGCGCCGCCAGCAGGGGCAGCAGCCCGGCACGCCAGGACGGGCCCGGCGAACGAAGTCTTGAATCCATGATGAGCTTTCTCTTGAAGATGCGCGCGCCTAGTCGCGGGCCCGCAGCGGCGCCGCGGGCGAAGGGCGCAAGCCGCCGGCGCCGCCGCCACCGGCCACGGGCTCGGCCGCGGTCACGAACCCTTC